>JBAXWB010000013.1 GCA_037128595.1 bacterium | reverse complement strand
CAAAGTCATCCCTCTGCCATTCAGGTGCTTATGAAGTCAAATGGATAGACCCTGCCCTAGATGCGTCTTCCCTGCGATATTGCCTTGCATCCCTTGCCCTTATCCCTATAATCGCCAACCGTTTTTGATTCTAATCATGGTTGAAAAGTGAAGGAGATTATTATGCGATACATCGTGTGTATCAAACAGGTTCCGGAGACGACGGATGTGAAGATCAATCCGGCGACAAACACCCTGATGCGGGATGGCGTGGTGTCCATCATCAACCCCTTTGACATGTATGCCATTGAAGAGGGCCTGCGGCTCAAGGCCCTGCATGGCGGCACCGTCACCGTCCTCTCCATGGGGCCGCCCCAGGCGGAAAACGCCCTGCGCGAAGCCATCGCCATGGGTGCGGATGACGGCATCCTGGTCTCGGACCGCGCTTTCGCCGGCAGCGACACCTGGGCCACCAGCTACACCCTCTCCATGGCGATCCGGAAGATCGGCACCTATGACCTCATCATCTGCGGGAAACAGGCGTCGGATGGCGACACCGCGCAGGTCGGGCCCGGCATTGCCGTTCACCTGGATCTCCCCCAGATCACCTACGTCCGCAAGATTGAATCCCTTGATGACAAGAAAATCGTGGCCGAGCGCCTGATGGAAAATGGCATCGAAGTCATTGAATCCCCCCTCCCCTGCGTCCTGACCGTGGTCAAGGAAATCAATGAGCCGCGCCTGCCCTCCCTCAAAGGGAAGATGGCCGCGAAAAAAGCCGTGATCCAGACGTGGAAAGCCGCCGACATGAACTGTGAGCCCAAATGCCTCGGGCTGGACGGCTCCCCGACCAAAGTCGTGAAGATCTTCACCCCGGCGCCCCGGCAGGGTGGCCAGATTTTCCAGGGAGAACCACAGGATTATATTCCGCAACTCGTAGCCAAAATGAAAGACGCCGTTTTAGGCGCCGCGCAATAAGGAGCCCACTATCATGAGCGATCCCATCAAAATCACTGAAAAATGCGTTTTCTGCGGGGCGTGCGTCAAGGCCTGCCCGTTCGGCGCCATCACCCAGGCGGAGCGCAAGACGGCCCCCGTCATTGACCTGCAAAAATGCACGCTCTGCGGAGCCTGCGTCATCGCCTGCAAATTCGACGCCATCTGGATGAAGGAAAAAGCGAGCTCCGGCATCGACCTGACCGCCTTCAAGGACGTCTGGGTATTTGCAGAACAGCATGACGGCCACATTGAATCCATCACCTATGAACTGCTGGGCGAAGGGCGCAAACTGGCCGACTCGCTGGGCATGAAACTCTGCGCCGTCCTGCTGGGCAGCGACATCCAGGGCAAGACCCAGGACCTGATCGCCCATGGCGCTGACAAGGTGTACGTGGTGGACCGGCCCGAACTGGCCTATTTCCAGGATGAAGCCTATGGCAATGTCCTGATCGAGCTGGTCAACCGTCACAAGCCCAATGTCTTCCTGTGCGGCGCCTCGACCATTGGACGCAGCTTGGTGTCCCGGGTGGCCGTCAAGGTGAATGCCGGCCTGACCGCCGACTGCACCGAGCTGGCGATTGATCCCAAGACGCTGAATCTCTTGCAGACCCGGCCGGCCTTCGGCGGCAACATCATGGCGACCATCGAAACGCCGATGTCCCGCCCCCAGATGGCCACGGTGCGGCATAAGGTGATGAAGGAAGCCGTTGTTGACCCCGCCCACAAGGGGGAAGTCTCGATGGAAGCCATCACCGAGGTGCTCCTCAAGTCCAAAGCCCACCGCTTGAAATTCATCCCCGAAGTCGAATCCACCATGAATATCGCCGAAGCGAATATCATCGTGTCCGGCGGGCGGGGTCTTCAAACCGTGGAGAACTTCAAACTGTTGCGCAATCTGGCGGATGTCCTGGGCGCCGGTGTGGGTGCGTCGCGTGCGGCGGTGGATTCCAACTGGATTCCCTACTCGCACCAGGTCGGGCAGACCGGGAAGACCGTGTGCCCCAAGATCTACATTGCCGTCGGGATCAGCGGCCAGATCCAGCATCTGGCAGGCATGCAGTCCTCGGACATCATCATCGCCATCAACAAGGATCCGGATGCCCCGATCTTCAAGGTGGCGACCTATGGAATTGTCGGGGATCTGTTCACGATCGTTCCCCTGCTCACAGAGGAATTCAAGAAAGTCCTGGGCAAATAGGGTTGCGTTCGGGCACAGGGATCGCTAGATTCAATTGTGATTTCATTCACGAAAGGTAGAGTAACGATGATATTGAAAAAACTTCTGAGTACCGGGTTGATTGCGTTGACAGTGGTGGCGAGCAGTGATGTCCTGTGGGCCGGAACCGCCACGCCCGAATCGATCATGGTGGTCCCCGCGCGCAAGCGCATGGTGCAACTGGCCTTTGAAATCTCCCGTTGCAAAGAGATCGGCCTGGTCACCTACAACAACAGTCCCTCCCTGCCCACGCCCCTGTTACATGCGTGGAACGGGCACGACTGGGTCCAGATCAGCATGGACGACTATGTGGAAGGGCGCTTCATGTCGGGCGATCCCAAACATGTATTCCTGCTCGGCGACGCCACGTCACTTCCCTCCAAAATGCAGGAAGGGCCCACCTGGTACAAGGATCTGAACCGGATCACGACGTTGGATACCGCGTTGATCATCAATCAGATGGGCAATGTGCTTAATTTCAGCGCCCACCAATGGAAGTGGCTGGCGGAGACGTACGGAATGAAGATTGAGGACCAGAGCATTGAACGCCGCCGCTATGGCCGCTGGGGTGCACCGGGCAAGGAGAAAGACCTGACCCCGACCCAGATCGACAATATCATCCTGCCCCCCACCCCGCCGGTGGCTGATCCCATTATGGAGAAGGCCCTGCCCGTGCCGCCCGTGAAACAGGAAGAGCCCAAGGCGAAAATCGAGCCGGCGAAAATCGAGCAGCCCGCGACCCCGGTGGTGACCGTGCCCGTGGTTGAAAAACCCGCCGTGGTTCCATTGACCGTGACCGTGACGACCCCGGAACCCGTGAAGGCTGAACCTGCCAAGGTCGAAGCGCCTGCGGCGGCTCCGGTCAAAGCGGAACCCGTCAAGGTCGAAGCGCCTGCGGCACCGATTGCCAAGTAAGTTATTGGTTGGTGATAAAAGGTGGCGTTCGCCGTCCCCGGCGAACGTATTGGCGGTTAAAGGGAATCCCTACAGGCTTACAGCCGCCGGGACGTCGGCTGCCACCATGCAAGGATCTCACCCGAAGACTTGCGTTACCGGCTCAGCCCAGTTTCCGGCAGCGGACCCCGCCCTCGTGCAACAGGGAGCGGGTCTGGGCGCTGAACTCATACTCATTCTCGAAGACCACTTCCAGAATCCCCGCATTGATAATCATCTTGGCGCAGGTCAGGCAGGGGCTCAAGGTTGAGTACAGGGTGGCGCCACGCAAGGCGATGCCATGGTAGGCGGCCTGGGTGATGGCATTCTCCTCCGCGTGACAGCAGATGCACTCCCCGAGCGCGGTCCCCGAAGGCGCCGCTCCGGCACACCGCTCACAGCCCCCCTCAAAGCAATTTTTCACCCCGCGCGGGGTCCCGTTATAGCCGGTGGAGATAATGCGCTGATCCTTGACAATCACCGCCGCCACCTGGCGCCGGCAACAATTCCCGCGGGTGGCGACCACCAGCGCGATATTCATGAAATAATGATCCCAGTCAGGACGGGAAAATAGCTCTGTTTTCATGCCCAGTAAAATGCCTCCCCCACTTGTAATAATCAAACTAATATTTATTGCAATAAATAATGCGTTCGGCCGTTTAGAAGTATATAAAAGACCGCTTCATGAAGACTCAAATCGCAATCGGAACACGATGTCTGGCCATAGTGCTGGCGGGGCTCTGCTTGTCTACAGGCTGCGCCACCATCCGC
The DNA here is from genome assembly GCA_037128595.1 of bacterium. Lineage (NCBI taxonomy): Bacteria > bacterium. Next base: position 118,891 of record JBAXWB010000013.1, on the reverse strand, counting down.
CATGCACGCGACATTCAAAAGGGAAACGGCGCCGTCCCCGGAGAGCGCCTGCTTCAACCGGTTGAGGTCGGCCTGTCCTCCACTTCCACCCTGACACTGGCGCGCGCCCTGGAGATCCCCCTCACCCATCATCCCCGCGTTTTCCAGGCCGAGCAGGCGCTCGCCGCCGCGACGGCCCAGGTCTATCAAGCCCGCGCCGCCTACTGGCCCCAAGTCAACGCCAGCGCAGGCGAAACGCGATCCACCGCCAACACGGAGGCGGCGCCGGGGAGTTCCAGCGGACACAACATGTTCAGCAGTTCGATCGGGCTCGACCTGCTGGTGTATGACTTCGGGAAAACCCCCGCCATCGTCAGGCAGGCCTATGCCAACCTGATCGCCGCCCGGGAAACGGTCCGCGCGACCCGCAGCAACATCGCCTTCCTGACCCGCACCGCCTACCTCAACCTCGGCAAGGCGCTCGAGCTGGACCAGGTGGCCATCGAAGCCGTCCGGCAGAACCAGGTACACCTCGATCAAGTCAATGCGTTCCTCGAGGTAGGCCGCCGCACCCGTTATGACCTGACCAAGTCCGAGGTGGATCTGGGTAATGCGAAACTCGACAAGATCAAAACCCATAACGGGATCATGACCGCCCGGGCCTCCTTGAACCGCAGCCTGGGCCTGGCCACCGACCCGGGCTATACCCTGCTCCCCGACATTGCTGAAACCTTCACGATCTATCCGGCGGACCAATTGATGGACCGGGCCCGGCAGTTTCATCCGGGATTAAAGGTGTTGCAGGCCAAGGAACGGATGGCCAATGCCGCGGTTGATGAAGCCATCGCCGCGCTTTATCCTGAACTCGGCCTGCAGGCCCGCTATGGACTCAGCGGCACCTCGTTCCCGCTGACGTGGAACTGGTCGACCGCCCTGCAGGGCTCCCTGAACCTGTTCACCGGGCGCCGTCAGACCTGGCGGATCAATGAAGTCGTCAGCCAGCTCCGTTCCGCCCGGGCCCAGACGGTGGAATTCGAGCAGACCCTCTATGAAGAGATCCAGACGGCCTTGAGTGACTTTGACAGCGCGCAACAGCGCTTCACCCTGACGGATCTCATCACCAAACAAGCGACGGAGAGTCTGGACCTGGTCAACACGCGCTACCGGCTCGGGGCGGCCTCCGCGGTCGAGGTCACGGATGCCCAGGTGGCGCTGACCAGTGCCCGCGCCGAACAGGTGAAGGCCAAATTTGATTATCAGGCGGCAGTAGCTCAACTCAAGCACGCCTGCGGAGAGGAATAAATATGAAACGATGGATCATCGCCATAGTCCTGTTCTCAGCCCTGACCGGAGGGGGCCTGTGGTACTGGAAGCACGTCACCGCGAATAACACGACCCGTTACCGTAGCGCCCCGTTGGAACGCGGGGAACTGGTCCAATCGGTCCGGGCCAGCGGGCTCATTACCCCGATCCGGCTGGTGGATGTCGGAACCCAGGTCAATGGCCCCATCAACAAGTTATATGTGGACTATAATTCCCAGGTCAAGGCGGGCGATCTGGTGGCCCAGATTGATCCCATCACCTACGAAGCCAAACTTGCCCAGGACCAGGCCAACCTGATGGCGGCCCAGGCGAATGTGGAGCAAACCACCGCCAAGCTGGTGCAGGCGGAAAAAGAGTTGAACCGCACTCAAAAACTGGCAGAGCAGAAAATGCTGTCCGAAACCGATCTGGATTCCGCCATTGCCACCCGGGATACCCTGAGCGCCCAGCTCAAGGTGAGCCTGGCCTCCGTTGCCCAGACCAAGGCGGCGTTGCGGCTCTCGCAAGCCAACCTCGGCTACACCACCATCCGCTCCCCGGTAGACGGCGTGGTCATCACGCGTAACGTCAGTGAGGGCCAAACCGTGGTGTCCAGCATGAATGCCATGACGCTGTTCAAGATCGCCACCGACCTGCGTACCATCCAAGTGGAAGCCAGTATCCCTGAAGCCGATATCGGCCGCATCCGGGAACACCAGGCGGTCACCTTCACCGTGGATGCCTTTGACACGATCTTCACCGGCACCGTTGAACAAGTCCGGATGTCGGCCAGCACCATGCAGAATGTGGTGACCTACCCTGTGATCGTGAACGCCGAGAACCCGGACACCAAACTGTTTCCAGGAATGACCGCCATTATTATCTGCGAAGTGGCTCATCGCACCAATGTCCTGAAGGTCTCGAATGCCGCCTTGCGGTTCAAGCCCGCTGACAAAACAGCGGCCACTCCCGCGATCAAAACCAAAAATAAGGGCCCCCGCGCGGAACAGAAGCCCAAAGTCTGGATCCGGGAGACGGCCGAGTCCGAGCCCACCCCCGTCACCGTCACGCTGGGAATTTCGGACGGCTCCTTCACGGAAATCCTGGAGCCGTGCCCCCTGACGGAAGGCCAGGAGCTGATCACCGGGATTGATGTCAGCAGTACGGAAGAGAAAACCGTCAACCCGTTTGCCCCGAAGATGCCGGGCGCCACCCGGCGTGCCACCCACTAAGCCATGCTCATCGCCTTACGCCAGATCAAGAAGGTCTACCACATGGAGTCTGTGGACGTTCCGGCATTGAAGAATGTCTCCACCGATATTGCGGCCGGTGAGTTTGTTGCCATCATGGGCCACTCTGGATCCGGAAAAAGCACCCTGCTCAACCTGCTGGGCTGCCTGGATACCCCGGACAGCGGGAGCTATCAGCTGGATGGCGAGGAAGTCAGCGGGTTGGATGCGGATGCCCTGGCGATGATCCGGAACCGGAAAATCGGGTTTGTGTTCCAGAACTTCAACCTCCTTCCCCGTACCACGGCGGAAGAAAACGTGGAGCTCCCCCTCTACTATGGCCTACCCATGCGCAGCGCCGAACGCCGCGAGCGCGCCCGGAAGCTGTTGACCCGGCTCGGCCTGGAAGGCCGGATGCAACACCATCCCGGCCAGCTCTCCGGTGGACAGCAGCAACGGGTGGCCATTGCCAGGGCGCTGGTCAACCAGCCCCAGCTGATTCTGGCTGATGAGCCCACGGGAAACCTCGACAGTCGCTCGGCGGAGGACATCATGGCGCTCTTTCAGGAACTCAACCGGGAAGGCATTACCATCGTCATGGTCACCCATGAACCGGATATCGCCCAGTTCGCCAAACGCGTCATCCAGATGCGGGATGGTGAAATCATATGAACGGGCTCATGATCATCAAAATCGCGCTCAGGGCGCTGGCCCGGAATAAAGGCCGCTCCCTGCTGACCGCGCTGGGGATCATCATCGGGATTGCGGCCGTCATCGCGGTCGTCGCGGTCGGCCAAGGGGCCTCGACCAATATGCGGGCCCAGATCAGCAGCATGGGGAATAACCTCCTTATGATTTTCCCGGGAAGCCAGAATGCCGGGGGATTCCGGGGGGGATCCGGCACGCAACAGACCCTCACAGCCGAAGACGGCGAAGCGATCCTGCAGGAGAGCCAGTTCGTGACGGCCATGACCCCCATGGTCCGGTCGGGCGGCCAATGTATTTACCGTGAAAACGACTGGGCCACCCAGATTCAAGGCGTCAACGTCCAGTATCCCGAGGTTCGCAGCTGGCCGATCGCTGCCGGCGATTTCTTCACCGAAGCGGACCTGAAAAGTGCCGCCCGGGTCTGCGTGCTGGGAAAGACCGTGGCTGATCAGTTATTCCTGGATGAGGACCCGATTGGAAAGACCATCCGGATCCGGAGTATGCCCTTCCGGGTGGTCGGGGTCATGGCGTCCAAAGGGACGGCGGCCTTCGGCCAGGATCAGGATGACACCATCATCACGCCCTGGGTGACCGTCCGCCGGGTGCTGGATAAGTCCAAATTCAATAATGTCCACCAGCTGCTGTTCAGCCTCACGACCATGGACAATCTCCCCCTGGTCCGGGAGGAAGTGACCGCGATCCTGCGCCAACGCCACCGCATCAGCGCCACGGAGGATGACGACTTCACCATTATGGACATGACGGAGGTCACCCAGATGATCACACAGGTCTCCAGCCTCATGACCATCCTGCTCACCGTGATCGCCTCGATTTCATTACTGGTCGGGGGCATCGGCATCATGAACATCATGCTGGTGGCCGTCAGTGAGCGCACCCGCGAGATCGGCCTGCGCCTGGCGCTGGGGGCCCGGCGTCGGGATATCATGCGTCAGTTCCTGGTGGAAGCCGTGGTGTTGTCGGGCGTCGGGGGCATCATTGGGATCGGCCTGGGGGTCAGCGCCGCCTATCTCCTGGGCTCCATCAACCACTGGCCCGTCGTGATCGCGCCGGTCTCCGTCCTCATCGCCCTCTCCTTCTCCGCGGGCGTGGGCATCTTTTTCGGTTTCTACCCCGCCTGGCGGGCCGCCCGCCTGAACCCGATCGAGAGTCTGCGCCGGGAGTAAGGCGGCCCCTTCCTGCACTGGTTTTGACGGAGCAAAACCCTCCATAGAATTGGAATAGACCGAGAACTCTTAAATGGAGGGCGCCGCTCTGTCGGCGCCGGCGAGAAAGTGGTTTTAATGAATCGGATGAAACCCGGTCGGGGCGTTTTAGGGAACGAGAAGAGTATTGAACAGAAGGCGCAAAGTTCGCAAAGGCATGCACGGCAAAGATGCCGCGCATGCGGAATAGTCTAAAAAACAAATCCAAGCTACGGCGTCTTCGCCGTAGCACTTTGCGACTGTTGTTCAAACTCTTAAACACTCGCAGCAGGCGGCTAACCCATCAGCAACTTCTTGATTTCCGTGACCAGCTGGTCGATCTCGCCGTCGGTGCCGATGGTGATGCGGATATAATCGCCGGTCCGCGGACCGGGGAAATAGCGGATCAGGATGCCGGCGGCTTTCAAGGTCTGAAAGATCTCCTTAGCCGGTCGGCTTTCATGCCTGGCCCACAAGAAATTGGCCTCTGACGGGCATACCGCAAACCCGATCTGATTCAATACCGTGGTCAGCCGGTTCCGCGTGGCCAAAATCCGATCGACATTGGCGCGCATATGGGCCTGATCCAAAATCGCGGCCGTGGCCGCCACCTGGGTCATCCGGTCCAGATTATAGGAATCCTTGATCTTGAATAAGGCCGAGATCAGGGTCTCCGCCCCCACCACATAGCCGCACCGGATTCCCGCCAGCGAATAGGATTTCGACAGGGTCCGCATGACCAGCACATTGGGCAGCGTCTTCGCCACGTCCATACAATGCTCCCGGGCGAAATCCACATACGCCTCATCCACCAGCACCACGCCGGGGAACGTCTGACAGAACTGCTGCACGCGTGAGGTGGCGAACAACATGCTCGTCGGGGCATTGGGATTGGCTAAGAAGAAAAGTGAGGAGGGCGCAGGATCCTGCTCCGCCCACTCGAAAGACTCGGTTAACTCACACGCAACCCCCTCGACATTACGGATGGCCGTCAACACCGGGTACAGCGAGTAAGAGGGCGTGAAATATCCGATCGTGCCGTCATCCTCGACGAATGCCCGTGTGCACAACGCGAGGATTTCATCCGACCCGTTCCCCACAAACACCTGCTCAATCCCCACGCCATGGAGATCAGCGATCACCTGCCGCAAGGCGGTACTGACCGGATCCGGATAGAGGCGCAGGGATTCCGGCGCGATCGCCGCCAGCGCCTCCGCCACGCGCGGTGACGGGGGATAGGGATTCTCATTCGTATTCAGCTTGACCAGGCCGGGACGTTTCGGTTGCTCCCCGGGCGTGTAGGCGGCCAGCTTCTGGACTGATTTACGGATCAAGGGATTCATCATGACACCTCAAACCTGATGCGGGCGGCACGCGCATGGGCATCCAACCCCTCGACCCGCCCGAAGGCCTCGATGACGGGAAGCGTCTCCTGCAAGTCCGCCCGGGTGAAGGCCATAAAGCTCGTGCGCCGGCGGAAATCATCCACCGTCAACCCGGAGAACATGGTGGCAGTGCCCCCGGTGGGCAGCACATGGCTGGGCCCAGCCACAAAATCGCCCACCGATTCAGGCGTCCACATCCCGAAGAACACCGCACCGGCGGTCCGGACTTTCCTCAACCAGCTCCGGGGCTCCCTCACCAGGATTTCAAAATGTTCCGGCGCAAATTGATTACAGAGGTCCATACCCTCATCCAGGGTGTTCACCACCACAATCAAGGTGCCTTTCTCGAGCACTTTATGAATGGCCGTTTTACGGGTCAACGTTTCCGCCTGCGCCACCAGCTGCTCCGCCACCTTTGCCGCCAGGGCACTGGAGGTCGTCACCAGGATCGCCTTTTCCTGACCGGTCCCGTGTTCCGCCTGGGAGAGCAGGTCTGCCGCCACACATTCCGCCGGGGCGGTGTCATCCGCGAGGATGGCGATTTCACTCGGGCCGGCGACCAGATCCAGCGCGACCTCCCCATACACCAGTTTTTTGGCGGCCGTGACATAGGCCCCGCCGGGCCCCACGATTTTCTGCACCTTCGGAACAGTCTTGGTGCCATAGGCCATCATGCCGATCGCCTGAATGCCACCCACCCGGTAGATCTCCGTGGCGCCCGCCATTTCGAGCGCAAACAGGATGTAGGGATTCACTTTCCCATTGGCGTCAGAGGGCGTGCAGGCCACAATTTCCTGAACCCCGGCCACCCGCGCCAGCGTGACGGTCATGAAGACCGTCGAGACCAGCGGCGCCTGACCGCCGGGGATGTAGACCCCTACCCGGTCCAACGGCACAAACTGCTCGCCCAATTCCCCGCCCTTGGGGCTGAAGATCTTCCAGTCCTTTTTCATCCCGGCACGTGAAAACGTGGTGACGCGCTTATACGTCTCCCGGGCGGCAATGCGGAAGGGCGCATCCACCGTTTCGCGCGCCTCCGCCAGTTCCGCCATGGTGACCCGCATCCCTGCAGGGGACAGCGACACCCCGTCAAATTCCCGGATCGCCTTGAGCACCGCGGCATCCCCGTTCAAGCGGATATCATCAAGGGTGGCCCTGGCCGCGGTTTCCGCACCGGGATCAAATGCCGGCCGCTTTAAAAACGAGGTCACGATGGCTGACGGTTTATCCGCCGCCCACTTCGCGATTTGAATGTCCATACCTTACTCCTTCTGAACCGGACTGGTTTTCCAATAATAAAACTTCACTCGCCCCCACGTACTGGAGGCGCCCGGCTGGCCCCGCCCGGAACGTAACGCCCGCACAATCGCCGAATCCACCTCCGGAATGCCCGCCGGCTGCTCCAGCATGACATGCTGCACCCGCCCCTGCGGATCCAGCTCAACGGCCGCGGTCACCCCGATCGTGGCGAGCACTGCCCCGTTCGTCATCATCACCGGCAGGACGGGAATCTCATACGTACGATAGCGTAAAGATTCCTGAATCTCAAACCGGATTACACTCGGGGGGCGGAATCCCTCATCCTTCACCACCGGGGCCGCAGGCGCCTCCGGGTCGAACTCCACCGGCTTGAGGAACGACACCCACGGCGTCACGACCGGCCCCTTATGGGCCGGCTCCACCTTCACATAGACGGGCTCCGAGATCTTCGGTTTGAGAACCGACACCAGACTCCCGGCGGAGAACTCCTTGAGGGCCGCCTTTTTACTGAAGCCATCGGGAGTGGGTAACGGCATCAACACCGGTGACCAGGTCGAGCCATCCAGCCCCTTGGTGGCGCGGATATACCGGAATGACGGTGGCGCAGGCCGGTCCGCTTTTCCCGCCGGCGGGGACCCGGAGGGCCACACCAGCCAGGGCACCCCCCAGAGGGTCAGGCCACCGACCACCACGAGGGCCACATTACGCCAGGAAAAGGGGATGACATAGGGATTGCTCACACCCATCACCTCTGGGAGGGCCGTGTGGCCAGGTTAACTTCGCGGAATCCCGCCTCGGCGGCCATTTCAAACAGCTTCACGATTGTGTCATGCCGCACCATCCGGTCCGCCTCAATCACCATCGGTAAATTCGGTTTTTGCGTCCAGGCGGTGGACAAGGCCCCGCGCAACGCATCCATCTCCGCGGGTTCACGCCCTAAATACCGCTGGTCATCAAAAAAGAAGATTTCGTCCCGCTCCGTCCGGCCCACGATGGGAAGGGACAAGACCGCCACGTTATGCCCATAGTGGCGCCCGTCCGAAAACGGGGCCACCGGGAGTTGCAGGACCATTCCCGGTTGCAGCACATTCGGGGCCAGCAGATAGAGGTATAACGCAATCAGCAGCGTGACGCTCATCCAGGGGGCCGTCGCCACCAACCCCTTATTCAAACGGTTCGGGGGCCGGTAGTGCCGGAAGCCGTGTACCGTCCACCCGATCGCCTTTGGTTCCTCCCGCTTGATCATTCGTCCTTCTCCGGTGCGGGGTCATCATGCACGATGGGCATTCCGGACAGGAACGCGATCATATCGGAGGCCGAGCGCTCCATATCAATCACGATCTTCTCCACTTTCCCGGTCAGGAAATTAAAGGCCACGTAGCAGGGCGCCGCGACCGCCAGCCCGACCGCGGTGGTCACCAGGGCCTGCATCAAGCCCCCCATCACATCCCCGGGCTGGACCAACGGGGCCGCCGCCCGCATGACCTGCAGGGACTTGATCATCCCCACCACCGTTCCCAGCAGGCCGAAAATCGGGGCCACCTGGGCGATGGTGACAAAATTCGTCAGCCGGCGTTCCATGCGGGAAATTTCCGTGCGACCGGCATTTTCCATGGCCGTGCGGATGGCATCCTTATCGGCCCGCCGGTTGAGGATCGCCGCCCGCACAATGACCGCCACCGGGCCCGGGGTGTCGTCACAGATGGCCAGGGCCTCATCGACGTTGCCACGGCCCAGATTGTTGCAGATGCCCGCAATGAAGTCCTCGGACTTGATCCGGGCCCGGTGCAGAGTCAACAGCCGCTCCATGAACAGCGCGAACGCAAACAGTCCGGCGCCGGTGATAATCCACGCAATCAACCCGCCTTCATTCAATAACTCAAACATGATTCACTCCTTACCAGATCCAGTGCTCAGAACGGATCTGCTCAATACGTTTACGGGCATCGGCGCTGGCGGGGATCTGGGCCCCCTCCACCCGCTCAAGGACCTTGATGGCCCGCTTCCAGTTTTTCTCCAATTCAAGAATGTCCGCCGCAGCAAACGCCGCCTTGGTGAACCAGACCGCGGCCGCACTGTCCTTCTGCTTATCCGCGAGATACCGGCAGACCACCCGGGTGTAGTACTGCTCGAAGGCATCGGGCAAGCGGCCCATCTTATCATAGCAACGGCCGATTTTGTAATCCGCCTGGAGCTCGAGATCAAACGTGGAACCCGGACTCCGGCTCACCGCGCGATAGGCGGTGACCGCCTCCGAATAGCGCTTGGGGTCCGTCGCCCCGAGGGTGAAATGGCAGTCCCCGCGGCGGCCCCACGCGGCACTGACCAGCGGGGAGTTCGGGAATTTCTCAATCAGCTCATCAAACACCAGGATGGCCCGGGAAAACTCACCCAGCTCACTCAGGGCATCAGCCTGCAGGAAGCGGGCCTCCGCCATGTGCGGACTGGCCGGATACGTGCGCGTCATCCGGGATAATGACTCGACCGCCCGCAGGTACTCCTTCTGCATCATTGCCGCCCGGCCAGCCCAGATCAGGGACTGGCCCGCCAGGGGGTCCAGGGGGGATTTATCGGCTAACTTGATAAACTGGGTTTCCGCATCGGCATAGCGGCCATGGTTAAAGGCGTACTCACCGATCCAGAAGATCACGCCCGGCGTCCACTCACTGTCGGGATAGCGCTCCACAAACGCCTTGCAGACCGCCAGGGATTCCTCTTCCTGTCCGCGCATATACAAGGCCCAGCCGCGCATGAAATAGGCCTGTGGGGCCACCCGGCTGCCCGGGAACTCCTTGACCACCCTTGAAAAATCGCTGAGCGCCACATCGATGTCCCCCATCTGGTAGGCCGTCAGCCCATGCCGGTGCAGCGCCTCGGCAAACAAGGTCCCTTTCGGGTAAACCGACATGACGTCCATATAGGCCGCCAGGGCTTCCCGGACAAAGGCCGGCCCCTGCTCCTCTTTCATTTCCGCGATCCGCATCAAGGCCCGCTCCGCCAACGGATGGGAGGGGTTTTTGCGGACCAGCTCGCGGAACCGCCCTTCGGCCTCCCGTCGCAACGTTTGGCGGGCCAGGCACTCCCCCAGCTGATAGAGGACCTGGGCGTTCATGGCCGAGGCGGGATAGCTCGCCAGAATCGTTTCATAGGCCGCCTCCGCCAATTTGTACTGGGCGTTGGCGAACATCGCATCCGCTGCCTTGATCTGCAGGGGCTCGCATTGCGCGGGATCCGGCACCAGGGCCGCCGCCTTCTCAAACATCGTGGCCGCCTCGGCATACCGCTGCAACTCCCACATGGCCAGCCCCCGCCCCTTAAAGGCGGCCAACCGTCCCTCGGGATCCTTGAACGTCTCCAGATAATACTGGAACTCCTGCGCCGCTTTTTCGAATTGCTTCAAATCGAGATACCCCGCCGCCAGTTCCAGCTGCAGTTCACGGGACACCGGATCATCGGTCATCTGGGCGATCACCGGGCGCAGCAACTCAGCGCCTTCTGCAATTTTATTCTGTTTGAGCAGCCATTTTCCCCACAGGGCCCGTGCCCGGTTTTTCAGGACCGTGGTGGGCGCCAGTTCCACCGCCTTGGAGGCCGACGTGACGGCCGCCACGTAATTGGTCTGGGCGGCATTCACTTCGCTGAGCGTCATATAGGCCAATGCCCGCCGGTCCACCCGCACCAGGGAATCATCGGCCATCAGGGCCAGGATATTCCAGGCAGACTCCCACTTCCCCTCGAGCACGAGCGCTTTCGCGAGCCACAATTTTCCATCCTGAACCGCGGCCAAGTCCGGCGGGCGGGTGACCAGGCGTTCCAGGACCGTCCGCGCCGCGGGACTGTTTCCCGATGCCAGCAGGGCCTGTCCCCAATCCAATAAATTCTCAGCCCCTTCGTCGGTGATGCCGAATTGACGGTCAAACCGTTCAAACACGGAAAAGGCCTCGGCCTGACGTCCCTCCTTCAGATTGGCCCAGGCCTCCAGGCGGGAGGCCCGTGACATCAGCGGACTGTCAGGAAAGCGCCCTCCAAAGTTACGAAGCTCATCCAGGGCCGCACGGATGTTGCCGGACTCATACCGGGCCACGGCATGCCAATAGACCAAGGCCCCGGCCTGCGTGGTGGGGGCCGTCAGCCCGATCGCCTCAAGGCGGGCGGCCATCTCCGTGAACCGGCGCTGGCCATAGAGGGCCCGGGCCAGCACGATCGTGGCATCGCCCCGCAGGGAAGGCGGCAACGCCCCGTTCTTCAACACCTCTTCTGCCTGCTTTTGAGCCAGTTCGCAGAACCCGTCCTCCAACGCCGTCTGCGCCGTGGCCAGGATGACGAACGGGGAGACCGGGTCCCCTTGAGCCGGAGTGTCGATTCCCGCAGCCTGCACCCGGATGGCGACGACTAGAAGCGCCAGCATGCCCTTCAATATCTTATAATTCCACGTCGGCTTCATGATGATTTCAAATGGAGTCGCAATGCCTGGCCCGTATGCGAGGCGTCGCAGCGGGAGACTTCTTCAGGAGTGCCTTCCGCCACAATGCGACCACCCCCATCGCCCCCTTCGGGGCCCAAATCGATAATGTAGTCACTCCGTTTTATGACGTCGAGATTATGTTCAATCACCAGCACGGTATTCCCAGATGACCGCAACCGTTCCAACACATGCATCAGCCGCTGGATATCCGCGAAGTGGAGCCCCGTCGTGGGCTCATCCAACAGATACATGGTCTTGCCGGTCGCTTTCCGGCTTAACTCCGAGGCCAGCTTCATCCGCTGGGCCTCCCCGCCCGACAACGTGGTCGCAGACTGGCCTAACTGGATATAGCCCAGCCCCACCTCGGACAGCGTCCTGACCTTGCGCTCAATGGACGGAATGTGCTTGAAAAATTCAAGGGCCTCATCAATCGTCAGGGCCAGCACTTCGGAAATGCTTTTCCCGTTGTAATGCACCTCAAGCGTCTCCTTGTTGTACCGCAAGCTGTGACACTGCTCGCAGGGCACATACACGTCCGGCAGGAAATGCATCTCAAGGCGGATAATCCCATCCCCCTTGCAGGTTTCGCAGCGCCCCCCCTTGACGTTAAAACTGAACCGGCCGGGCCCATAGCCCCGCACCTTCGACATGGGTAACGCGGCGAAGAGATCCCGGATCGGCCCGAACGCCCCCGTATAGGTTGAGGGATTGCTCCGCGGAGTGCGGCCGATCGGCGACTGGTCAATCACGATCACCTTGTCGAGTTTTTCCGCTCCCAGCAGACGGCGGTGGGCGCCGGGAATCTCCTTTGAACCGTAAAACTTCCTGAACAACGCGCGCCGCAGGATGTCATCCACCAGAGTGCTCTTGCCGCTTCCCGAGACGCCGGTAATGCAGACCAGCAGGCCCAGGGGAATCCGTACGGTCAGGTTCTTGAGATTGTTCTCCGTGCACCCCATCAGTTGCAACCAATGGTCACCCGGTTCCACCCGATGTTCGGGGACCGGAATCGTCAACTCGCCGTTCATATATTGAGCGGTGAGTGATTTCGGATTCGCCAGCAATTCCGGAACCGTGCCCTGATGAATCACCTGCCCGCCATGCCGCCCTGCCCCCGGGCCCAGGTCAATGACATAATCCGCAGCCCGGATCGTTTCCTCATCATGCTCCACCACCACCACGGTGTTCCCCAGGTCACGCAGCTGTTTCAGGGTATTGATCAGGCGCTCATTGTCCCGGTAATGCAGCCCGATACTGGGCTCATCCAGCACATACAGGACCCCCACCAGCCGGGAGCCGATCTGGGTGGCCAGCCGGATGCGCTGCGCCTCACCGCCCGACAGGGAGCCGCTTTCACGATCCAGGGTCAGGTAGTCCAGGCCGACATCCGCCAGGAATTGCAGGCGCTCCTGGATTTCCTTGATCACATCCCCGGCGATTTTCTTCTCCTGGTCCGACAGGGCCACCGTCTTGCAAAAGGCCAGGGCGTTCCGGACAGAGAGCCGGGTCAGATCCACAATGGATTTTCCGACCACGGTACAGGCCAGCACCTCCGGACGCAAACGGGCCCCCTTGCAGGTCGGACAGACCATCTTGCTCATGTAGTCGCGCAACCGCTGCCTGACAAAATCACTATCCGTTTCCTTGTAACGCCGGGCCAGGTTCGGCAGCACCCCTTCAAACGGTTTCTCATAGTGGCGACGCGCGCCGCCCCGCCAGTAGCCGAACGTCATGTCCTTGTCACCCGAGCCATGCATCAACAGGTTCCGGATATCCTCAGGGAGCTCCTTGTAGGGGGTCTCCAGGCTGAACCCGCACTCCTTGGCGACCGTACGGAGCTGGGCTTTGTAGTAGATCAGCAACCGGCGGCCCCCGCGACGCCAGGCCGTGATGGCCCCGCCCTCGATGGAGAGCTCCGGATTGGGCACGGTGAGTTGTTCATCGAAAATCATCTGGGTCCCGAGGCCGGAACAATCCGGACAGGCCCCATACGGGTTGTTGAAGGAGAAATGCCGGGCGGTGAGCTTCTCGAAACTGACGCCACAATCGGCACAGGCATGCTTCTCGGAATAGAGCCGTTCCGCCCAGGCGGTGGTTTCCGTTCCGGCCTGAGTGAGCGCCATCAGGACCCCGTTCCCTTCCTTCAACGCCAATTCCACCGAATCTGTCAGCCGGGAGCGGATTTTGCTCCCCATCACCAGGCGGTCGATCACCACATCCACATTGTGGGCTTTTTTCTTGTCGAGTTTGGGGACCTTGTCGATCTCCACCATCTCCCCATCCACCCGTACGCGGACAAAGCCCTGCTTCTGAATTTTATCGAAAATGGCCTCATGCAGCCCTTTTTTGCTCCGCAGCAACGGCGCCAGCAAGGCCACCTTTGTTTTCTCCGGCAGCGCCATCAGTTGATCCACAATCACTTCCGCCGACTGACCTGACACCGGCTTGCCGCAGTGCGGACAATGGGGATGGCCGACATTGGCAAAGAGCAACCGCAGATAGTCATGGATTTCCGTGGTGGTGGCCACGATCGAGCGCGGATTCGAGCCGGCCGTCCGCTGTTCAATGGAGATGGCCGGGGAGAGGCCTTCGACGTAATCCACGTCCGGCTTCTGCATCTGGTCGAGAAACTGGCGCACATAGGCCGACAGGCTTTCGACATACCGGCGCTGCCCTTCGGCGAACAAGGTATCAAAGGCCAGGGACGATTTTCCCGAGCCGCTCAAGCCCGTAATGACGGTAAAACTGTCACGGGGAATCCGCACCGTGATGTTCTGCAGGTTATGCTCACGGGCGCCTGCAATAATAATGTGATCGCGACTCATAAGGGCATCGAGAATACGATTTTCCGCGACCCGCGTCGAGGTCGGAATTCGACTGGAGGGCGCCAATCCTTTGGCGCCGTGTCCATAGAAGAAACCAAGGGTACCCAACCAGAGCGACGCACAGGTGGCAGCCGACGTCCCCGGCGGCTGAAGGCCTGTAAAGCTCCCATCAAGGCGCCCAAATCGTTCGCCGAGGACGGCGAACGCCACCTTCCCAAAGTCAAACGGGCGTAACGCTCAGACCCCCTTGACGAGGCAGTAGTTCTTCTTCCCGGCACGCATCACCATGACGCGTCCCTCGATCAGCATGTCACCGCTGATCCGCATCGCGGCGTCGGTCATCCGGACGTTGTTCACGTAGAATCCCCCCTCCGTCACCAACCGGCGGGCGTCGCCCTTGCTCTTGCACAACCCTGCGGCCACGGCCACATCCAGCAGACCAGCCTCCTTGATGGAGGCCAGGGGCAGTTCACGCGACGGCACGTTGGCAAACACCGCGATCAACTCTTCCGCCTTCATGCCCTCCATGGAGCCCCCGAACAACACCTCGCTGGCCCGCTGCGCAATCGCCAGCCCTTCGGCCCCGTGGATGGTCCGGGTCATATCTTCCGCGAGGGTTTTCTGGGCCAGTCGTTTTTCCGGTGCGGCCGCCATTTCGCGGGCAATTTCCTCGATCTGGCTCAAAGGCAGAAAGGTGAAAATCTTAAGGAACCGGATCACATCCGCATCCTCCGTCCGGACAAAGAACTGGTAGAAGTCATAATACGAGGTGCGGCGATGATCCAGGTAGACCGCATTGCCGGCACTCTTGCCGAACTTCTGGCCGCTGCTGTCACAGATGATCGGGAAGGTCATCCCGAAGGCTTCGCCCCCGCGCAATTTGCGGATCAAGTCCGTGCCTGCGGTGATATTCCCCCACTGGTCCGAGCCGCCGATCTGGATCCGGCACGCTTCAGTATCCCACAGGTGCAGGAAATCATAGGCCTGGATCAGCTGGTAGCTGAACTCACAGTAGCTCATGCCGGCGTCACTCTCCATGCGGGCCCGGACGCTCTCCTTGCCCAGCATGGTGCCCATCCGGAAGTGCTTACCTACGTCACGCAGGAATTCGACGTAGCTGAACCGCCCGATCCAGTCGTGGTTGTTCACAATCTTGGCCGGCGCGGTTTTACAGTCAAAATCAAGGAAACGCGACAGGTTCTCCTTCACGCCCACCAGGTTGCGTTCGACATCCTCGTGCGACAGGAGGTTCCGCTCGCTGGATTTTCCGGACGGATCGCCGATCATCCCGGTGGCGCCACCGGCCAGTGCGATCACTTTATGGCCCGCCCGTTGGAAATGAGCCAGGCCCATGATGGTGACGAAATTCCCGACCTGCAAACTATTGGAGGTGGGATCAAAACCGGCATACACCGCGGTGGGCGATTCCACCTGCTTCATAATCTCCGGGCTGGTCACGGCATCAAACAGGCCCCGCCCCTTCAACACATCAATCGCATTCGTCATAACTGCTCTCCATCTAAAAAAACGAGGCGCCCCGTTGGTAGTCCGGCGCGCCTCGTCACTTCTTTACTTAAGACAGGTCTGTTACTTGTCTCTGCCGCCGGATTTCTCACCCGGGCGCCATTCCTCATCACGCGCGCCAAAGGCGGCGTCGAAGGCACCGGCCAGATCAACCAGATCCTCACCCGGGCGAAGCCCTTCGAGCATCTCGTCTTTCACGACAAAGTCTTCATCAGACACGCTCGCCGCCTTGATGCTCAGGCCGATCTTGCGATCCACCTGGTCAATACGGACGATACGGGCTTCCACTTCCTGGCCGACCTTGAGCACATCCTTCACCTTCTCAACGCGATCATCGCTGATCTGTGAGATATGAACGAGTCCGTCAATGCCTTCCTCGATCTCCACGAAGGCGCCGAAGGACGCCAGCTTGGTGACCTTACCCTTGACCATCTGGCCAATTTTAAGGCGGGCGGCAATCGTCGACCACGGATCTTCCTGCGCCTGCTTGAGACCGAGGCTGATGCGTTGGTTGTCGGGATCGACTTCCAGCACCACGGCCGCCACTTCCTCGCCCTTCTTCAGGACTTCGGAGGGGTGGTTGATCTTGCGGGTCCAGGACATATCCGAGACGTGCACCATTCCATCAATGCCCTCTTCGAGTTCCACGAAGGCACCATAGGAGGTCAGGTTGCGCACCTTGCCGCTGACGCGGGCACCGATCGGATAACGCATCCGGACGCCATCCCAGGGATTCTCCTCGGTCTGACGGATACCCAGTGCGATCTTCTGCTCCTCGCGGTTGACGTTGAGCACCACGACATCGACTTCCTGTCCCACGGTGAGGACATCGGACGCGCGGGCAATCCGCTTGGTCCAGGAAATTTCGGAGACGTGGACCAGGCCTTCGACGCCCTGTTCGATTTCGACGAACGCGCCATAAGGAACCAGGTTGACCACTTTGCCACGCAGACGGCTGCCCACGGGATACTTCGCCTGGATGTTCTCCCAGGGGTTGTTGCTCCGCTGCTTCAAGCCGAGTGAAACGCGTTCCTTCTCCAGATTGACATCCAGGATGACGACTTCGAGCTCATCGCCCACCTTGACCAGTTCGGTCGGGTGGTTGATGCGGCCCCAGCTCATATCGGTGATATGCAGCAAGCCGTCCATACCGTCGAGATCGACGAACACACCGAAGTCGGTGATGTTCTTGACCGAGCCCTTGCGGACCTGGCCGACCTTGATCTCGGTCAGCAATTCGCGTTTGCGGTCGCGGCGACGGTCTTCCATCAGCTCGCGGCGCGACAACACGATGTTGCGGCGATCGTCATTGATCTTGATAATCTTGAATTCGAGTGTCTTGCCGACGAGGGCATCCGGATCATGAACCGGGGTGACATCCACCTGTGAACCGGGGAGGAAGGATTCCACGCCGCCCACATCCACGATGAATCCGCCCTTGACGCGACTACGGACATCACCATTGACGATGCTGCCTTCCTTGTAGGTATCCAGGACCTGGTTCCAGTGTTCCTGCTGTTCGGCCCGGCTCTTGCTGAGCATGACCATACCTTCGTCATCTTCAATGCCCTCGAGCAGGACATTAAACACATCACCGGGTTGGACCGCGGTGATATCCGGGAATTCACTCGCGTGAATCATACCCTCGGATTTGTACCCGATGTCCACAAGGACTCCATCCCCGCGGACTTCCAGGACTTTGCCAGGAATAATCGATCCCTCGGTGAATGTTTTCAGGGTTTCTTCGTACATCTGAGACATCTGAACCCGGGCGGCGTCTTCGACAACCACCGGCGCAGCGCTCTTCTTGTGCTTTTTAGCCATATCTTACTTTTCGTTGTTATTTAACTCAGTTACACGGGCCAGCGGAACCGGAGACACCCCCGGAAACCTCCACTACCCACCTACCAAGAACTGCGGATAATCCTCAATAACCCCTTGCGGCGCAAGCATAAAAAGCCGTGGGTAGACGCATCCAGGCAGGGTCTTTTGTTTTTGGCTTGCCGGGCACTGGTTTCGACAGAGCGAAACCCTCCATAAAGGATGGAAAACATGAAAATATCATGTGTTTTCACAATGGAGGGATGCGCTCCGTCGCATCCGCAGCGCCTAAAGGAGCAATGATTATGATTAAGATTACGATTAAGTAAAGAAAGCAAAGCCCCCGCCTGCCCTTCAGAAACTTACTCCTGAGGCTTATCCTTGGGGGTCTGCTCGGGATTGGTCGCCTCTAAGCGCTGCCCCAGTACAATGCAATTATAGAGTGCCCGCCCGATTTGATCACGCGTCATAAACGCATTACTCCCGGCGGCTTCATCCAGGGATAGCCCCGGGCCCGAGCTCAATACTTCTCGACCACAAACTTCCGCCCCTTCAACGAAGCAACATCGTCGTAGGCGCCCTTCATCGACCGTTTGGGCAAATCGACATTTTCATGCGGGACTTTCTTGTAGGGAATGAGGCCCAGAATATGGGAGAGGCAGTTCAGCCGGGCGCGTTTCTTGTCATCGGAGCGCAGGATGTACCAGGGCGCGTGTTTGGTATCCGTCGCTTTCAGCATCGAATCCCGCGCGCGCGAATACTCGAACCACTTGCGGCGCGAGGGCAGATCCATGGCACTGAGCTTCCACTGGCGCAACGGATCCTCCAGACGGGCTTCGAACCGGCGCTTCTGCTCCTTGTCGCCGACCTCCAGCCAGATCTTGATGAGCTGGATTCCCCCGTCCAGAATGTACTGCTCCATCTCCGGACATCGCTCAAGAAAGTGCTGGTGTTGTTCCTTGGTGCAGAACCCCATCACGAGCTCGACGCCGGCACGATTGTACCAACTGCGGTCGAATATCACCACCTCGCCTGCCGCCGGGAAATGCTTCATGTACCGCTGCATGTACATCTGGGTCTTCTCGCGGTCGGACGGCGCAGGCAACGCCACCACCCGGAACACGCGCGGGCTGACGCGTTCGGTGAGCGCCTTGATGGTACCGCCTTTACCGGCGGCATCCCGCCCCTCGAACACGATAACCACCCGCAGGCCCTTGTGTTTAACCCATTCCTGGAGCTTGCATAACTCACCTTGGAGTTTGCGGAGCTCCTTTCCGTATTTCTTGCGTTTGAGTTTATTTTCATTACCGCATGACTTCTCTTTTTTCATCGGTTTCTCCTCCAAACGACTAACAATATAATCTTAAACCCTACTGCCTGAGAACATTTCCCGCCACCCGGTCACAGCAGCAAACACTCACTTCCTGACGCTCTTCAGCACCAGATTGATCCGTGATCAACTGTAGAGAAATGGCCCCATTCCATGCGGTCGGGACTGAGTCCACCCCTCCAGGGGGCTTATTGTGGCAGACACAGATTGACATGGGCGGCCTGATCCTTTGAAAGTTCAGGAATCACCTTCTGGATCGCCGCCTGGGTCACGATGCCCAATCGTAGCAGTTGCCGGACAAAATCGAGATCCTTGGGTCTGCCTGCAAGCAATTTGCTGACCGCCAAATCCACCGGAGAAAGGCACCACCCAATGGTTCCGCCGGTATTTTCGTTTTCCACTCGCACCAGGCGTACCTTCCAACCTGACGGCAAGGTGGCTGTCTCGGGGCCAACCCCATGGGCATAATACCCAAATGTCTCATGGAACGGGGACAACTCACCAATGCACCCATCAATGAGTTCCGCTTTCCCAGGCTCCTCTGCGGGATAGAGATCCGCCTCCATAGAAGTCAGGAGTTCAAGGGGAGCATCGGGGCAGGCGCCCAGAAGCGCCTGACTTCCGATGATCACCAATTCGCGGCATCCGGAAATACTCCCGCTTGCCCGGAGAATGTGCTCAAGCTGCCTTCGGTTCATGATGAAAACGCCTGTAAATTTCCCACCGCGTACGCACGGGAAGAATCCCGCAAAAAGGACTGCTCTGGCGTAACCGCCTGCCTTCCGGCCCCTCGTCAAGAAGATGGGCTCGAATCACCGCCCAGTCACCGTCCAGAAGACGCTTCCACTCACGAAGCACCGACATCGGGGAGGAAACCAGCCATCGGTCGCAATTCGCCCGAGCCTTTTCAAGGCCTTTTTTCCCGGGATCCGTATCAATCATTTCAACAATTGCCCGGGCAAGCAAAAGACTGCGCCGATCAATATCCTCGTGGGTGTTCATGATTTCAACCTACCATGCAACCTCTGCGCTATCAACCCCAATCCCAGTATAGCAGCCGGTTGAAAATCTAACAAAAAGCTCATCGAGCTGGAGGGTCGCCTTGCTACTCTGCGAAGTCAACGGGAACTTCCTCCGCTACGAAGCACGCGCTGTGTCGCCCGTTTTTAGGTCCAAGGACGGGACGGAGCCCGTCCCTCCAGGGGGAATGGGCTTGATAGGGAATGATTTTCAACAGACGGGCCAGCCTCACACATCCCCCTTATGAAATCAAACGGACCCTGCGTTCGCCGGGGACGCCGAACGCCACCCGAGCAAATTGAAGCACTGAAACTCACGCCGCCGCTCCACCTTTTGTCTTCTAGCAAGTGATACTCAAACTGTGTTAATAGGTTTGAACACATTACACCGAAAAGTGAAAGTGATCCGCGCGACGGTCGCGTTCAACTGTTCCCCCAACCTGCCGCCGTCACGGAAAAGAAAGGATCTGTCTGATCTACTCCTGCAGATGTGAATCGATCTCCTTGAAGCGGGCGATTTCATTATCCGTAACACCGCCGCTTGCGAACGCTTCTCTCCACCCGGACACCGCAGCAAACACCTGTTCCACCACACTCTCCGAGTTACGGATGCCCCAATGTTTCCCCAACTGTCCAAGGTTTTTCCGACCGGGATAATATGGATCGAGGTCGAAAAACAGGACATGTTCACCCCGCCTCCCGACATCGGGAACAAGATCGAAAGCGGGCGAGAGGCGCCACCCCTGCTCGTGATCGTACACCATCCAGAAATTCTTCAGGTGGTCATCCGTGTTACCCATTACGGCATTAAAGACCATCTGACGGAAGAGTCGCTCTGAATCCTCCTGTGGGTTGCTGCTGTATTTGCGCACGATTCCCAATAACTCATGGTAACGCTGTTGATAATATCCACGGGCCTTCAGCAGGGTCTGAAAACTGATCATATGCCGGCGTCCGGCAGGAATAACGTCAAACCTCTGAACCAGGAGCACGGATTTTCCTGAACATGGGACGAGGCGGGTACAGGGAACCGCCAGTCCCGCCTTCGCGGCCAGATTCATGGTGGCCGCCTCGAGTTTCACCACATCCACTTGATCTTTCACGCTGGGGAACTTGGCGAGATAGTGAATGGTGCTTTCCTCGTCCACCACCACTGCTTTTGGCCGGGCACCTCCAGGCGAACTTCCTGCGTTTAATAGTATGGAGAGCTCCTTGTCTTGCATCTCGCCACGTTCAAATTTCTCGGCAGCCTCAACAAGAGCTGAAAGATAGATAACCGAGATATCACAAACAGGGGGAGGCGGCTTGGCATGATCGGTGAATGACAAAGCCCCCAGGCCTGAGTTGCCAAGGGCCAAAAGCAGTCGCGGCAGGTTCTGCTCGTGCCGGGAAATCTGGTGTTTGCGAATGAGAAGATTGCGGCCCCAGTCATCAGGGAGACTGTCTTCAAAGATACCGAAAAGACCCTGGTCAGTAGAAAATGAATCAGACTTCAGGGGGAGTGAGACCGGGTCCAGTGCGAAGGCCTCAGGCCTCTCAAGATATTCATGTTCATATCTAAACGCACTTCTTGCCCGTCCCCCTTCAGCAATTTCGCAAACCATCTCCCCAACCGGCCGATCATCCCCGTTCGAACGATCCCAAACTCTGATCCGGTAAATCAAGTGACGCTCCTTGAGGCTCTACGGCGCGACAGTGCCTTCATCTGATCATATTTGGCAAACAGATCTTCGGGCTCGGCCAGAATGGCATCCAAGTCCCCAGCATGATCCAAAACGTCAAGGACCCCCAGCCAATGCCCGATCAGGACGGATGGATTTCCCGACTCCATTTTTCGAAGCGTTGGCACGCTCACCCCAATCCGGGCAGCGAACATCGCCTGAGCTTCGTTCCGCCTTAAACGCTCATCCCGTAGTCTGGATCCAAGGTCTTTTAGTTTTAAATTATCGCGCTGCATGACATCACCAATCAACAGAAACTATTAGCTACATAATCAGTCATATTCGCTATTAATGCAAATTATAATTTCTATTAATTAGTCTTTCATTGACAGCACATATGAGACGGATGATAAGGATTCGCGCAATTTGCGAAGATCACAAAAGGATAAAGATTATTGAGGAAACGCCGACTCAGCCATCTCAATTAGATTTTTCCCAGTTGCTGGCTAACCTGCCCCGCCGTAAGGTTCCTGTCCCAGCAACAGTATGGCGTCTCGCCTTCCTTAAATTCTCGAGCAATCATGATGGCCTCGCCTTATCAACATGTTTTCTGCCAACAAGATGCCACACCTGATGAACGTCAATCAAGGAGACATGAGATTAACTTCCACCATGGCCACCGTAATATCCGCCATAATTATTGATCCACCTCCCAATGCCCGCCCTTGTCAGGGCCAACGCGGCGCAAGCGCCCCTGCTTTTGCAGTTTCTGGATGCTCCGCTCCACCGACCGTTTGGTTACCCCGATAACGGTCGCCAATTCGGGACCCGAACCCACGATCACCGAGGAACCGTTAACACCGGCCTCAAGCGCCCGAGCCGCCCCCCGACCGCGACGACGCTACCGCCGGTGTCGCCACATGATGCTCAAACAATGTTTATAGGTTTGAGCACATTACATCGGAAAACGATAGCAGGACAGAAAGCCAACCCGAAAGGCCCGTGGGCGTACACGTATGCGGGCCTTTCAACCAAGACACCAGCCACGATTTCGCGGTCCGCTTCCGGCATGGTAGCCGGAGCTGGAAGACCCGCACACACGTATGCACGGGCATTTTCGCTCGTCTTCCCCTTGGTGGCCGCCGACGTTACTACTCTTCGAAGTAGCCGACCTTCGCTACATAGTAGAGTCCTCGGTGGCGGCTTGACGACAAGTACGTCTCCCCGTTGGTGGCAGCCGACGTCCCGGCGGCGGCTTGGAGGCAAGTATGTGGAATCGTTCGCCGGGGACGTCGAACGCCACCTTGGATTGGAGGGGCTGTTTCAGATCAGGATTACCTGTTATATTATTTTTCATACTGACTATCCGACTGGATCTCCGCCGCCGGAATGCCGGCCATCGGTGTCTCAAGTGGGATGGTGTTCCATTCCAGCACCAACCGGTAGCCCACCGCCAAAAGGGTCGGCCCGAGAAAGACGCCGATAAACCCAAAGGCCAACGCACCGCCAATACAGCCAAAGAAGATCAACAGGAACGGCATGTCGCTGCCCTGGCTGATGAGCCAAGGTTTAACGAAATTATCCAAGCTGCTCACCCCCGTGCCCCAGATCAGCATGAAGATGCCCCAACCCGAGGCCCCCTGGTAAAACAGCCATAACGAGGCCGGGATCCAGATCAAGGGCGGCCCGATCGGCACGACCGACAGGAAAAAGGTCAACAGCGTGAGCATCGCCGCGCCCGGGACCCCTGCGATGGCAAAGCCAATTCCCGCCATCACGGCCTGCGCCAGCGCCGTACCCAAAATTCCATAGACCACCCCCCGCACCGTGTTGACGGCGACTTCAAGGAGATGATTCCCCCGCTGACCGGCGATCCGCGTAACGGTCGCGTTCAACTGTTCCCCCAACCTGCCGCCATCACGGAAAAGGAAGAAGGCGATCAAAATACTCAGGGCCAGTTCAAAAACCCCGAGCCCCAGCACCACCCCGCCCGTGATCAACCATCCGCTCACCGGCTCGATCAGCTGTTTAGCCGGTTCAATCAACTTGGAGGTATCTGCCGCCACCGTCCGCCAGTACTCATCCGCCTGATGCCCGATGCCCGGCACCTTGGCCAGCCACTCTGGTGGGGCCGGCGGACCGGCCTCCATCCAGCGATGTGTGACCGCCGCCAGTTCCTGGACACTGTCCGCCAGGGTGGCCCCGACCACGACGAAAGGGAGCAGGATGACGCAGATCATAGCCAATGCCATGAGCGATGCGGCGAGGGTGCGCCGTCCACCGAGGAGGTTGACCAGCCGGCGATGCAGCGGCCAGCTCGAGATCGTCAACACCACCGCCCACAGCAAGGACGAAACAAAGGGCCGCAACACCAGCAGGCAACTGCCCAAGAGCAGCGCCAAAATGATCCACCCCAGGCTCTGCTCAAATTTTGACCGCACTGGAACCTTTGGGTTCAGCGGTGTCTTCGTATTCTCATTGCCTTCGCTCATAATGAATCATTCCCGGCCCGAATCGATACCCACCTCACCAGCGGAGCATGAAGCCGGCATTGACGCAGGGGCCACCCACCGCGCCGCCCACGTAACTATCGCCCCGGGTGGCGATTTCATCTATCGAAATATACCGGTAAAGGCCTTCCACCAAAAAGGTGATCCGGGTGGCCCCTGTGACATCCGGATGCTCGCTCAACGGTACTTCGAGCCCGATGCCGGCATAAAACCCGCTTGAATCGCCAAAGCTCACATCTTGCTTCCGTCCGTCCGTATAGATCGACCCATCAATGTTGTAATAGGTGTAACCGCCCTTCACGTACACGTCGACCGGTCTCGTGCCGGTAACAAAACTCAACCCGATATCCAGCGGAATGATGTCCAGCGACGTGGTGGAATTTCCCGATTTATCCTCGAACGATTCGAACCAGGTGCTGCCAAGATCGAGCACGGCATGGGGCGCGATTTCCAATGAAATTTTAGCCCCGATGCCTCCCGCCGCATCCAGTTTGTCGGGGGCCCAATAGGATCCGCCAACCCCCCAGCCACTGTCCGCACGGGCCGTCCCAGCAAGGCCAACCAAGGCCAATAAAACTAATGCCTTTTTTTTCACGACACGCTCTCCTTTGCTGTTAATACATGTCTACCATAGTAGGGTTACTCCTGTCACTTAAGTCCTTTGAATACAAGAATTCATGTAGCCAACGCCATTATCGAATCCCGATTTTTATCGCAGTCACGGGGCAGGTTGGGAGGATGACACCCTTCCGCTTTCAACTTCCCCGACGTGCTTAAGCAAAATCCGCCG
Source organism: bacterium (assembly GCA_037128595.1). Taxonomy (NCBI): domain Bacteria; species bacterium. The sequence continues at coordinate 93,881 of JBAXWB010000013.1, read as the reverse complement.
GACCTCTTCAATGGCCACCGGGGTTCCCTGACAACTGTGCCCGCTGCGCACGATCAGTTCAGACTCGACACCTGCTATATGCGCACTAGTGTATTTTACTACCCCATCCCCGCCGGCAGGAGGAATGGCATCCCCCTTAACCGCAATAATGGAATGGGCTTTGATAGAAGGTGAAACGGGAATTTCGGCCAATGCCAATATTGCGGAATTGTCCGTCGCCATGGTATCGAGACTCGTCGAGGCCAGCTTCGCATCGGGGGAGACTTTTTTAACCAGCTTCAACATCTCGGAAGTGGTTTCCAACGCTTGCTTGGGTAAATCCAGGAAACGACGCGCCAACTTCCTGACAAAATCTCCAGCCTGATAACTTCCCCGGTGCGGGGTGGAGATAAAGATCACTCGCTTGACCTCCGGCAGGGGTTCAAAGACCGTAAGCTGGCGCACCATTTTTTCTTCGCCAGGCGAGAGCTTGAGATCAGCCAGTAACTTGCCTGTCACCGCCTGAACCAGCGCCTCACCCGTGTGCGTAGCCGTCAACTTCGTCAGCAACCCACCTTGACTATGGCCGATGACGACCATCTGCCGGAGCATCGGGTCTTTACCCTCAGGGTCCAATGTTTTGACCAGGGATTCGATGGAATCCCGGAGATGTACGGCAGATTGCCCGACAGGTTTGGCACTGTCGTATAGATAGAACCAGAATTGATATTTTTCGCGCAGTTTCGGATCACCCATCAGGGTGTTCCACATTTCGGCCCACCAGACAGGACTACTCATAGTGCCATGTACAAATAAAACGGGAATCTTCCCTGCCTGATAAGGTTGCACGGGATAAATGCCGGGCGCGATCGGCGCTTTGCCAAGGCGGAATAACAGCTTCTCAATTTGCCAGTAGGCCGGATTGTTCAGGGTATAGGCAATTTGCGTGGTCAGGTCCTGTTCGAGGGGAACCCGGGTGCCATCCACGTCAACATGGTCACGGACAAAAGCAGAAAAAAGCTCCACCTTCCCCCGAAGTTTCCCCGCCTCCATATCAGCCAGAGTCCCCTCTATGCGCAGAAACACTGTGGCCGACGAGCTTTTAGAAACGGTCGTATCCACGGTCTTTGGGCTTACGATCACGATAGGTGAACCCAATCCCGCATTACGATTGCGAACCGAAAGTCCATGAATCTGAAAACGATCCGCCGACACATAGGTTTCATTTTCCCTCAAGGGCAAATCAAAATCAGAACCCGTCCCACGGCGAATCACGATGCTGCCCACCGGCAAAAGCCATTCATGATCTCCGGAACCGCTCTTGCCTTCGCGGAGAGCAATGATAATACCGAGACTCCGGTTATAGAAATCGCAAGCCAGGCGGTATCGGCGGTCGTAGGCATCAGGTGGCGCTTCCTCCCCCCTCCCTAAAAGAAACAGGTAGGCGTAAACCGCCGATGCGGCGAAGAAGTTCTCCGGTTTCAAAACCCGTCCCGACACCTTGATGGTGCGATCCTCCTTGCCCAGCAGGAACGAGAGTTCTGATAACGCAAAAAGCGTATCTCGGCGAGAGTCGTTGACCGCGATCTGATGCAATTGGATCAGGCAGCGGGCAGATGACTTAGCCTGAAGCGCCTCCAAGTTATGGCGATGCAGAACCGCGGCCGTTGCCGTGGTGTAATCCGACGAATTGAGCGCGCTCCGGTCAATCTGATCATACGCGTCATTCCGTCCCAACGAAGTCACACCAACCGGTGTCGCACAGCCGCCAGCCATTAAAAGAACCAGCCCTGCCAGGCAGGCTAACCATCGTTTTCCAAGTTGTGATGCTTTCATATTATTGTCCTTTTCCCGGATTCCACTCCATACCCGGCATGCCCTCGCGAATTTGCGCGGAAAAATCCGGAGAACTTCCCGCCGCTCGTGCGCGGTCATTGATCCGGCTCCGCCGCTTCAATTCTTCAAACGGCAACGACGTGTCAAGTGCCCCCGTGGTATAGGCATGGTCAGCCGCGAACCCATTCAGGATAACCGACCAGTGCAGATCCGCCCGGCCATTCGCCGCGTGTTTTTTAAGGATGCGGAATCCACTCGTCATGCAATTATCAGTGAGCGCGTTGTACCACTCCGCCTTCTCGTGCAGCTCATTCATGCGGTTCATATAATCCAGGAATGCCGCGCGAATCTGGCTGCGATTCACAACCCTCACGCGATACAGGTAGACATCCTCGCCCTCGCGGAAATTTGTCCGCAGCCCAACTACATCGCGCTCGTCTGCGGCAATATACATCAATTCATATTGCCGGAAAAACCCCTTAAGCGCGGAGTAGTTCTCGCCGATTTCCTTGCGCGTCTCGATGGAGACACAAAGGTAGTCGCCCCCTTCAAACCCGAAACTCAGCATCGTGTGCGCAATGTATTTCAGACCCCAGTCGGAAAACATGATATCGACACTTTTCAAGCGGGACAGGTCATACGTGCGCGTTTCATACTGTACCATGAAGTTTGTTTCATTAAGATAGGCGCAGTTCCGGACATTGTGCAACACCACCTTATCACCGCTGATATCCGCATAAGGCGCTCGCTCCACGTCCGGCAACCATGGCCGGTTGTTGGACGGACGCATGAGAAAAAAGCAGACCAGGGAGAAGGCGAAAAGACCGCCAACAGCCAACAGGGCGCGGCGAGTGGAAAACAGAAATAGCGACGCCACACTTCCCGCGGCAACCAGTCCCGCCAAGGCCATGCCTATCACCCCCGGCCAACTGCCAAACACAAACACCAACAAGCTCCACACGACAAACGGGGCGAGCACCAGGATTAAAAAGAATCTCGCCATAACCCGCCGCCACAATGCCTTGTCATTTTGTTCACTGACTTTCATGCTCACACATCTTTCGCTTTTCCACGGCCTTCTACTGACTGCACCGCCAACTCAACATCAAAACTCGTACTGAACCCGGCCTTCTAAAATTCTCAGCCCGCCATCCTGTTCGCTTTCCGCCACCCGGCCAAAAGCGTAATCCAACATGACCTTCAGCCGGGAGGTCAGATATCCATTCACCCCGAAAGTTGTGATATTCATCACCCCTCCCTGCACGGCAGCATCGTTCAGATCCAGGTACGAGAAACGCGAGACCACTTCCCAGGCGCCAAATTGCCGCTCACGAAACGAAAACGGGGCTTTCGGCGTCGGCTTGACCAGACACCCGAGCGTTCTGTTATAGAGGTGGCTTTCCCCGGTAAAGATCCAACTTCCGGCCACATATCCGCCCCAGAAATTGAGGCCATCACTCTGCTGGCTCACACGTGCATCCAGCAACTCTGACTGCAAACACCACGGGCCATCAACCCATGCACACTCCATCCCAACGGACGTTGACTCCTCAGCATTGAGTTCCCCTGTATCCACCAACCGGGGCGCAAAATAACTTTCCGGCCTGGATCGATACCGGATATTTTTATCGACCGAGTAGAGAACCTGTGCACTGGTCCCCAGATGGAGCAGCTTGGTCTCCCCGTTTTGCTCCTCAACCCACGGCAGCCAGGTCACGCGCCCAATGGCACGTGTAGGGCTCTTGGACGACTCGGCAATGTCGTTTTGCCCCCCATCTGCGAACCACCCAAGGGCCCAAGTCGAATCTCTTTCCTTGGCCATTCCTCCCGCCTGAAGCCCATACATGATTCCCGGCCCAAATGCTTCCACGGGAGAGGCCCGCTCCAGGAAAAGCGTATCCCCGCTGCCGGCATAGCCTTCCATCGTCATCGGCGCCTTAAAATGACCCACCTTCACCGTTTTGGCGAAGGGGATATCCCATAACCACAAATACGCTTCGCGAATATAGAATTGATCATCGGCCATTTCGGCCTCCGCCTTGTAGGAAATAGGTACGCCGAAAAAGAACCCTCCACTGGTATACAGCCTGGCTCGACGGATACCATCGTCGTCAGAGATGTCCTCCATTCCTTTGTCAGTATGGTAAGCCGCTGCGTCATATTGGCCCTTAAAACCAATTTTCCCGTGCCAGACCTCCACGTCACTGTCCGGATGACGCTCCTTCAAGCGGCTCACCCGCCCGCTTCCGCCCAGTTCATATTGCAGGCCGTTTTCCCACTTCAAGCCCCAGATCAGGTTGTCACCGAATCGGGGCGCGGTTTGCGCCTGTTCGATTGAGTTGGTCAAAACGGGCAGGGCTTCGGGAACCTCTACGGCGAACGCTCCCACTCCTGCCAGACAGGATAAAACCAACGTTATCCAAACAAAATTGTTCAATGTGCAGATCATTAGATTGCTAAACAGGGTACCGGGATCGAACCTGCCTCTTCTGCCCCCTGCCTACTGCCCGCTGATTTTTTCCTTTGCCGGAACCAAGGGCAGGATTCCCGCCAGTTGCACACGCATCACCAAATCGAGGCGATTCTCAATTTGAGCCAACCGGAGCGCCTTCGCGGCGGGTATCGTCTTGGCAAGTTTCTTCAGGTATTTCACCTTGGTATCCGTATACTCCCTTTCAAGAGCGACGTAGTCCTTAAACATCTGTTCAGCCTTTTTCTGCGGCACGATCGGATACGTATCCGCATATTCCAGAACCAGCTTGACCAAACCGTCATGGGTTCCATCCATGGCCGCCCGGTATTCGCGGTAGAGGGGCCAGAAAGCCGTACCTTCCGCCTCGGTTAGCTGCATCGCTTCCGCAACAACCGCCGTTCGATCCAGTTTGAGCGACTCCCTCATGACTGCTATTTCATCCATGACACTCTGGGCGCCCACACGGGGCACGGATACAACCGCCATTACGCCTGTAATAAACAACGCGCTGGCAACATGAACAGAAAAGCCCGCTTTTAAAAATTTCAAATGCATAATTTACCTCCCGTATCAGGGCGTGATGTTAAGGGTGACAGTTTGCTGGATCTCAAATTCAAGCAGTGTACCCGGTGACACAACAATGGGCTGGCCCGGCTTCAACCCGGAAGCGAGCGCTCCAATCGCGGCGCCTTTACCCGCGCTGTCGCTACCGCCGGAAAGCGCACCGATGGCCGCCCCCGCAAGGGCACCTTTCGCGGTCTTGCCCAATGACTGGGAGCCCGTCTGTGCGAAGGGTCCAGTAATGATCGGCACGAGCTTTCCACCCACGGTCAATTCACTCAGACGCAGGTCCAACACACTCTTACCGGCAAACCGCCCGGCCTGACTTGCCTTTTCAACGCAGCCATAAACCTTGGTGCCCGCCTTGGCGACCATGATATTGTTCACGACCAGATCCGTCTCGAGCACAGAGGCAAAGCGTTTGCCTTGCGGACTCTTCGATGACACGCCGTCAATCATTCGCACAAGGAGCACGGTGCGTACGGGCACAGTCACGGTATCTGACGCGGCCGCAGGAGTGGGTGCCGCCTCACTTTTTTCCGCAGGAGCAGGTGTCGCAGGGACCGGCGCCTGGGCAACGACCTCGGTAAAAGTCAACGCCAAGACCTTGCCAATTTCCACCACCTGTACATTGCCTGCGGTCTCGAATCGGATTGAGCCAGCCGTGCCGCCAACATACTTACCTGTAAGGACCCGGCCGTCTTTCAGCTCTAATACATCAGCCCACGCAGGCGCCACGGCCAACCCGCATGCCAAAACCAGTATGCAGATATTTCGAGCATCGACTTTTTTCATAAAGTAACATCCTGTGGGTTTTCAACTATACAAAACAAGGAGGTGCACCAGCCAACGGCCCGGGGCACCCCCTTCCCAAAGATTTAGAACGTCACGCCAATACCGGCGATTACACCGGCCAGGGCGATATTCATCTCGTTGTCCGAGTTGTGATTTCCCTTGAACTTGTAACCAACACGGCGATACCCAAGTCGCGCGGCAATATTCGGGGTAATCTGGTACTGGAATTGCGGCTGCAATTCATAGACCAGATCCGAATCACCACCGGCGCCAATCCCGAGCGTCGGGTTGAATCTTAACCCGTTGATTTTCGACGGGAAGATCGGAATGCTCGGACGGACAAGGAAGATCGGATCCACAATGTCGTTGTCCTTGCTGAAGGATCCCTTGTGATTGATCGTGAGGTCGGTCTCCATGTGGAGTTCACGTACGCCGACTAACAGATCAAACGTCTGGCCTTCCATCCAGCCATCCACCTGATAACCCGCGGCTACTTCGCCAAGGAGCATCTTCGTATCGAGCGATCCGCCCTTGGGCTGGCTGTCCGCGTCCATATTATCGGTGCTCATCGAGAAGTAGTCCACCTGGCCCCATAACAGATACCGGTCATACTGTACCGTACCCAGCAGTGACCCGGCCATACCCACCGCGTCGATCAGGTCGGTAAACGACTTGTCAAACTCCGCCTTATGCCCGTTCACGGTCACGTCGCCTTCCATCCCGGCCAACCACGCATAAGGAGTAACCTCGAATTTCCAGCCTTCCGGTTCGGCCGCATATCCTGAAGATAACCCCACCAGTAACACCGCCGTCATCATTCCAACTGTTTTTGCCTTCATACTGCCTTTTCCTTTCTTTACTTACTGTACTCGTTCGAGGCGTGCCTCACACTCATGAGGCACACCACGCCAATTCGCTCATCCCATTACCATTCCCGGATCACCGGTCAACGCGCGCCTTGCTTCCGATGTTCGCGCAACTCTTGCTGCACTTGTTCCGCCCAGAAGTCAAAAGCGCCCTGTGACGCACGCCACTTATTGAACTTGTCGAACTTACCCGTATATTTCTGGCCGACCCGCGCATCTACGGCGGCAAACAAGCGTTCCCCGCTCACCGAATCCACGGCCTGGCACTCCCCGCCCACCGATCCCGTCGCCGAAGGCGATCCGGTGGCCAATTGCTTCAGCGCACTGAGGGCGGCACCGGGAGGAGCGATCGACGAAACGACGTCTAAAACGACCATGGAACCACGCGCCTCTGTAATGGCGAGTTGAAGTTTCATCACGCCAGGTCCCGGCACGTCCACGAAGGTATAATCGGCCTTCAAGTGCTCCCGCATGGTGGCATCCAGATAGTTCACTAAACTCTGCAAATCTTCCCGGGGGATCTTGGCAATCTTACTGTCTTTACCCGCGTAGACTTGCACCGGCATCATAAGGATCTTGTCGTATTTCGCGAAATTCACCTTCGGGTTTACATACCTCAGAAGGGACTCGCCTTCAGCACCCTTGGTCAGTTGCGAGTAATCCCCCAAAAACCCGGAGGGGGTCGCCTTTCGCGCCTGCATTGTCGACCCGCATCCACTCACCAGCCCGGCGATCACCACAATTCCCAATGCTGCACTCACTTGAAACTTTCGGCTATATTGAAACGTCTTCATCTTACAACCCCTTTCCTTTACTGTTTTGTTTACCACTCTGACCATCATGGCTTGACGATGGTCACGTCCGTCATTCGCCGCATCACTTCATTCATCATCTCACGATACGGGCCACTTCTAGGACTCTGCAATCGTATCGCATCCTCATACGAGGTGCCCGGATCCCTTACAATATACGCGGTACACTGCACCCGACAGGCCGCGCCGCCCAAATCAACCACCTGGGCCCTGACCCGATTCACCACTGGACTCCCGCCTATGGCATAGGCCGTCTGATCCCACTGACTCCCTTCCCGTTCAAATATCAAGTTTTCACCCGTCACAATCGTCTTGTAGCCATGACTCTCAAAAACCTTAATCGTGGTCGCGATGACCTCCCGCGGCTCGTACCCCCCGATTGTCACCGAGGCAAAGCTGGCTGACGCCGGCCCCATCATCGACTGACAGCCTGAACCTCCCACCCACAAAACGCTGGCGGCACCTATCCACAGCATCCTTCTGACAATCTCTTTCATGCTTTACTCCATGGTCACAGTTCACCATCCACATCATTTCCCTCGCACCCGCGCGGGAGCGCCTCTCACGCCAGGTCAGCCCCCCCGCCCCACCTCCCTCTTCCCTTCTACAACCCCGTCAGTGTCTGAAACATCTTCGCCATAAGATCAGCCAGCGGATACTTCAGGAAAATCAGGGGTACTAGCGGGATGATCGCACAAACTGCCAATACGTTTGCGAGTCTGGGGCTGGCGGGCACACAGCGCATGCCGCGCACAATCGAGACGCTATTGTTCAAATCAGCAAGTGACTGCAAATCCCCCGTACCCAGCTGGGATTCTCCGGTCGCGGCCTCATCCCGGATCCACTTTTTGTCAAACGCGCTCACATAACGGAATGCCATGCCCATGTACTCGCTCCATCCTGTAATCCGGCATTCCCAGAGTTTCGGGATGAAAACAAGAAGCGGCCCGATAAACAACCCCAGTACCAGAACGAGAACCATCGGAATTAGCAGGTACAGGGTTTCAAAATTCATCCTTCCGGAAACGATGTCTTCCGCAAAGGAGGCGGCCATTACGGCCGAAATAGCAAAAGCCAGCGCCCCGAAATGCTCTTGAACAATCTCCAGATATCCCAGCCCAGCCGCACCGTCGGGATGGGTTGGGACAAGATGAAGGTCAAGACTCTTCACCTTCCAAAGGAAATAGCACCAGAGCCCGAGATGCCACAACCAGCGGAGCATCAGAAACCTGAAAAGCGGTATGCAGAACCACATATACCAACCAAGCACCGGACTCACTCGCCCCCCGGTCTCAGCCATGAGCATCTCCCAGTTCCCTGTTTTCCCCGGAAGATTCAAGAATGGAGTGATCAGGGCAAAGACCACCACCACCACCAGGAAACAAATCTCCATTACCCACGGATCTCTCATGCGCCCGACACGCCGGATGGCTCCATCCAACGCCAAACGTTCTGATTCCGGGACCACGCCAGATCGCACGATGTCACGGGTAAATTCCGCCATCCGGGGCGCCACCCATGTTTCGCACAGGAAAAACAAAGGGATGGCCACCAGGAACCGGATATGAATGCCGATCACGTTCAAAGAAAACGCTCTGTCCCCCAGACCCTGTAAAAGTACAAGTAGTGCAATAACGCCCCACGCCAGCAGGCCAAGGGCCACGCCCAACCCAAACGAGTTACTTCCCCGTACCAGGCCCAGGCGGCGGCCCAGCCGCTGCAAAGGCCCTCCGAAGAGGGAAAATTCCTGCATATTTATATCTGCTTTCATCCCCTCAATACCTTTCTTCATTTGACCGATCTCAAGCCGCGCGGGCAGCGTTTAACTTCATTTCGGAAATAAGAACGTCAACTGCGCCCGTGCGCCCCACCCCTCCGGCCCATTATCCGGCGAATCGACCCAGTATCGCGCGCCCAGAGAGAGCTGCATGATCTGGGCCCCGATCTTGAACAATTGCGATACTGTCGCATTCACCGGGACGGACCAGGCCTCGTTTTCCCAGTCGTAAGCTGACTCAGTGTTCAAACCGAGCGTGGTCTTGGTCTTTGTAATGTAGCTGATGAACGGCTGCAGGAAGGTCATATTCACATCAGCCCTCTCATCCTCTCCGGCGACAGACCAAATGTGATTGGCGAGCACGCCGAATGTCCAAGGCCCCACCTGCTTCAACGCCACCGCCGTCGGTCCCACCCCCCATTTTTCACCGCCAAGTAGTTCGTCAGTCGCCGTCGGCAACAGCTCGACGGGACCCACGCCCCATATCCAGCCCCCTGCGGTGGGCGCCTTCGGGGAGAAGAACTGGCTGGCAGTGATGTCACCAAGACCCGAGGCATCCTGCCCTGCAACCGGAATGTCCTGCTGATCCATCAGTGGTACAATAGTACGCGTGATTAGATTCCATTCATCATTCAGGGTAAGCGGAATAACCGGCTGAATATTGAGCCGGCTGACGGAGCCTTTGTCATCCGGCCCGTAGTTCTCGTCGTAATTGTACTGAAACGGCACACTGATCAACGCGGCGACAGGGTTTGCCAGCTTCTTGGCCAGTTCCTCCGCCGGGTCCGGTCCCGCCTCCTGCGCCATGGCGGCTACGCCTGTCGCCGCCATCAAAACCGGCACGAGCAGCTTCCATTCATGTCGCTTCATAGTATCGCCCTTTCATTTACTTCTTTAGCACTTCTGCGAAGCCTTTTCCGGCGAGGTGAACATGGCTTTGTCCTGCCCAATCTCCTCAGCAATCAGCGCATTGAGTTTCTGGTTCATGGCCGACAGCAAGGCTTCGTCGTACTTGGGATGGGCCGGGTTGGCCAGGTTATCCATTTCCTCCGGATCCGACTGCAGGTCGTAGAGGGCGACATCGTTGTCGGCCAGAAGCTGCTTGGCCGATGCCGGCAGGTTGTAGTGCCCCATACCGAAGTAACGGACCAGTTTGTAGCGGCCGTCAAAAACGCCGCGGAACAACTCCCGCTTCTCGAGGTTCGGCACGCCAATCTCCTTGACGAGGCCTTTGAACGCCTCCATGCCGCGATGAAACTCCTGGCCGGCCTGGTGGGCGGCGGAGTCAAACACCTTGGTCGCGTTGCGGCTAAACCATTCCGCGTCGATGGTGGCGATCATATCGTAGGTCATCAGGCTCCCCTTGCCGGGTTTGGCACTGCTGCCGCGGGGCCCGACGGAAGCGGGATCGCGCACCACACCCGAGAGGTCATGGCCCTTCAGGAGCGGGTAGCGCTTCCGCCGCTCGTCCTCCGACAGGCCGGCAAACGCCAGGATCGTGGGCACCAGATCGAGATGCGATCCCACTGCATCCGTCCGGTTTCCGCCGGGGTGGCGCGGATCGGCGATCACCAGCGGCACGTTGACGGTCTCCTGAAACGCCACGCTGCCCTTCTGGCGCAGGTGATGGGCGCCGCCCTGCTCGCCGTGATCCGCCGTGAATATGACGATCGTGTTGTCCGCCTGGCCGCTCGCTTCCAGCGCATCCAGCACCGCTCCGATGGACCGGTCCACGTCGAGATGGCAGTTGAGGTAGTAGTTGACATGATTGTGCCACATGTCCCGGCGCTCCATCGGTATCCGTCCATAATAGATGTCGCACAGGTGCATGTAACTGCGGACTGCCGCTGGCTGCTTCTTCAGGTCGTCAAAGAAGGAGGCCGGCAATGTCGTCTGCCATTTCTGGCGGTAGAGCGGCGTATCGGGCGCGTCAAAGATCGGGAACATTGACTTGGACTGGACCGTCTCTTCGCCGTCGGTGTCGAAAAACATCACATCGTGGGGGTTGACGAAGTTCACGGTCATGAACCAGGGTTTGGTGGCGGCGACTTCGGAAGCACGCTTCGACAGCCAGCCGACGGCCTCATCCGCGATCTTCGGATCCTTTAAAACTCCATCCCTCGGCCCGCCTTGCACATCACCCCAATCCTGATACTCGGAGAAGCCGTAGGGCTCCATCGCTTCACGGGAACCCTTCGCTGGAAACTCCGAGAGGTGCCACTTGCCCTTGAAGACGGTGTGGTAGCCCAGATCACGCAGCATATGGCCGATGGTGGGCAAGTTTTTCGGATCGGCCTTCATGTCATCAATCCAGGCGAAATTGGTGTTGTCGAACATCCGAGTATGCGGTGCATGCCTGCCGGTGTAGATTACCGAGCGGGAAGGCGTGCACACGGTGGTGGTGCAGTGGTGGTGGTTGAACGTGACTCCCCGGGCGCGAATGCGGTCCCGGCTGGGCAAGGCTAATTCCGCCGGCATGGGCTGGTGTGAATATTCCTGATCGGTCACGATCATCAGAATGTTGGGTTGCTTGGTCATGATTCATTCTCCTTTTAAGATTAGGTCACTCGGGTTCATTTGTTACTTCCGGAACGCACTTGCGCTCCGGTTTTATGTAGTTGCGAAACTGCGGCCGACGGCCCTCTCGGGCCGACGGCCTTAATCATTCTATTGCCGTGCCATCGCGACGCGAAGGGCATCCTCCGCCGTGACCAAGTGATCCGCATTAGCCGGATCATCTGCGATCGAGAGCAGGATGCCTTTGATCTCTCCATTGAATCGGTTATCACCCGGCTTGTATTCCGGCGAAACCGGCGCTCCGCTGTCCTCACCCACATCGCAGCCGTCATCAGCGGAAAAGACAATCGCCAAGGTGGCCCCAATGTCCCCCCCACCGGCTTCTTTACCGTCAATATAGAGCTTCGCCTTGCCACCCTTACCCATACCACCGCCCGCGTAGGCGAACTCCATGCGCACCTGGTGCTCACCCGCCGGAATCGCCTTCTCCGAGCCGACGATGAAGTTTTTCAGACCGCCCCAGTTGTAGCAGTACTTGAGTTTGCCGTCCTTGGCATACAGGCTCCAGCCACCGATATTGGCTCCCTGGGAAATAATGACTCCCTCGGCACCCTTTTCCGGCACCACGATATCGGCGGTGACAGAGTGGGATTTGTTCTTCAGGTTCAGGACGCAGTTTTCCGACAGTCGTCCCATACCGCTGAACAGCATCTGATTCTTTCCTTTGATCAGGATTGGACGCCCAGCTGTATCTGGATTCATCTTCTCCACCGTCCGGTCATCGATGGGAAGCACTTTGTAACGGCAGGCCTCGATCAGCCACAGACGTTGCAATTCGTGCAGCTTCTTAGGGTTCTCCCTGGACAGATCCTTGGACTGGCTCCAGTCCTTGGTGGTGTCGTAGAGTTCCCACACATCGTCATCAAGCGCAGGAAGCTTGGCAGACAATGGAGCCCAAGGCGTCTTGTGCCTCGTCACCGCCGTCCAACCCTTGTGATAGATCCCGCGATTTCCGAACATTTCGAAGTACTGGGTCTCATGCTGTTCCGGCGCCTTCGCGTCGTTGAAGGCGTAGAGCATGCTCGTTCCCTCGATCGGATCCTGTTGAATGCCGTCCACGGAGACTGGCTGGGGAATTCCCGCAGCCTCAAGAACGGTGGGAGCCACATCAATCACATGGCTGAACTGCGACCGGACCTCGCCTTTCGCCATGATCCCCTTGGGCCATGAGACGATGGTACCATTACGTGTTCCGCCCCAGTGCGAAGCAACCTGCTTGGTCCACTGGTACGGCGTGTTCATGGCGAGCGCCCAGCCCACCGCGTAGTGGTTGTAGGACTCCGTGCCCCCGAGCTTTTCAAGACGCTCCGACAGGTACTCCGGCGTCTCAAACGACTGCAGGCCGTTAAAATAACTCATCTCATTGAAACACCCGTTAATACCGCCTTCGGCCGACGCTCCATTGTCGCCGATGATATAATAAACCAGCGTATCCTCAAAAACGCCAAGTTTCTTTAACCCATCCAGTAGCCGCCCCACTTGGTAGTCAGTGTACTCCATGTACCCCGCATAGACTTCGGCCTCGCGGCGAAGGAACGGTTTGAACGCTTCCGGCATCTTGTCCCACGACGGACACTCACTATTGGGCGCGGTCAACTGACAGTCCTGAGGCACGACCCCGAGCTTCTTCTGCCGGGCGAGGGTTTCCTCGCGCAGTTTGTCCCAGCCCTGGTCAAACTTGCCCTTATACTTGTCCGCCCACTCCTTAGGCACATGGTGAGGAGCATGGGTGGCGCCCGGGGCGAAGTAGACGAAGAACGGTTTATCCGGCGCCAGGGCTTTCTGACGGGAGATCCAGTTCATGGCCTTGTTGGTCATGTCCTCGACGAGATGGTAACCTTCCTCGGGTTTCTTATCCGGCTCGACCGGGTTCGTCCCCTCGAAGAGCGACGGATACCACTGATTCGCTTCGCCGCCAATAAAGCCATAGAAATACTCGAATCCGCCACCGCCAGTGGGCCAGGCGTCGAATGGACCGACGGGGCTTGTCTGCCAGACCGGCACTTCGTGGCATTTGCCGAACTGCGCCGTATTGTAGCCATTGAGTTTGAGCGTCTTGGCCAGCGGCGACATGGAGTTGGGGAGCACTGAGCAGTAACCCGGAGCACCGGTGGCAATCTCGGTGATACCGCCCATGCCGGCGGAATGATGATTACGTCCGGTCAGCAACGCCTGCCGCGTCGGGGAGCAGAGCGCCGTGGTATGGAAGCGATTGAACTTCAGGCCACCCGCTGCCAGTTTTTCCGCTGTGGGGGTCAGACAGGGACCGCCAAAGGCGCTGGATGATCCGAAGCCTGCGTCGTCGATTAATACGATCAGGACATTGGGAGCCCCTTTGGGTGGGCGCAACTGATCAATAGGAGGGAACTTGCTGTCCGGATCCTTCGCGTCGTACGCAATGAACTTCGGCTTTTCTGTGTTGGGCATCGGCAGGTGTGAACGGTGTTTCTTGTCTTCTGTACTCATTTCATTCTCCTTTTTTGTTACTTGACCTTTGCTCCCACTCAAACTTAAAGGCCTACTCTTAAATCTTATGCCCTTTGCCGGACTTCAGTTATTCGATAGGCCTCAAGGACTTTGGACAGGTTGAAAAACATCCGGTCATGCCCCAGCGCCGCGCCCAATGGCGAACGCTCGATGAGCTTGAGCAAATCCGGATTGACTGCAGCCAGCCATAAAGCCACACCCCGAGTGCGCAAGTTTTCCTCGGCTTCGGCAAGCATGACGAGAGCGGTATATTCGATATCGGGAATCGCGCTGCACTCCAAGACGATGACGCGCGGGGTGTATTCGGCCACCAACGCCTTCATCTTTTCGCCTGCGTTGGCGGCGTTGGCAAATGTCAACCGACCTTCGGTCCGCAACATCAGCAGCCCGGGCACCAGTTCATCACCGGCATGCTCACCTGCGCGCCGGAAAATATCCTTCTCGCGGTTATAGGCGACCGCGTAAACCGGCGGATGGTTGGCCTGATACATCAATGTCAAAAGGGAAATGGCCACGGCAATCAGAATGCCCGCAAGCGTCCCCAGCAGAACCACGCCTGCCAGGGTCACGAACGCCCAGGCCAGTTCATCACGTCGCACCCGGGCAATGGCACGGAATTGAGCCGGCTTGATCATGGAGACGGCAACCACCACGATCAGGGCGCCCAGGGCCGCCTGCGGCAAAAGGCCAATAACACGGGAAAGAACCAGCAGACTGACCAGGACCATTCCCGCGTTGACCCATTGCGCCAGTTGACTGCGCGTACCGGCCTTCTCGGCCACTGCCGTTTGGGAGGCGCCACCGCCCGCAGGCATCCCGCCCACCAATGACGCCGCCACGTTTGCCGCACCTATCGCAAACAGCTCCCGGTTGGTGTTGACCGGCGGGTCATCCCGATGACAAAATGTTCTCGCCGTAGCCACGGATTCGGTGAACGACATCAGGGCAATCCCCAGCGCCGCGGGCCACAACTGCGCCACCAGAGAGAGATTGGGTATTGCAAGGGATGGCAGACCTGAGGGCAAGGCGCCCACCAACTTGATCCCCCACGCCTCAAGGCCAAAGGCCGCGGCCGCCGCAATACTTACGGTAACCCATACCAGAGAGGCAGGCACTCGCGGGAGTAAGCGAGGCACCAGCAGCAAAATGATGATACCCGCCAGGGCCGTCAAAGCTGTTGGCCCGTGGACATGTGAAAACTGTCCGGCCAATTCGCCCAGAATGCTGATCGTCGAGTGGCTTGCGACATGGACCCCCAACACCGAGTTCAACTGGCCAATCAAAATGACCAGGCCCACGCCAGCCTCGAAACCGATGAGAACCGGCTTTGAAATGAAATTAGCCAGAAACCCCAGTCGCAACAGCCGCGCCATAATCTGAACCCCGCCTACTAGGAGGGCTAACGTGGAGGCAATAGACATCGCGCTGGCAGAGGTTCCGACGGCAATCGTGGCCGTGACCTGAGCCGCCGTCAGCATGGCGATGGCCGAAGTACTGGTGACACTTAATGGACGCGAGGTACCCAGAAGGGGATACACCAGCATCGCGGCCAGCGCGGTATAGAGCCCTGCCGCGACCGGCAGCCCCGCGATGACCGCACAGGCCATCGCCTTGGGAATCACAATGGCGGCGGCCGTCAGACCGGCAATCAGATCCAATCGAAGCCACGCCGGTTGATATGTGGCTGACTTGCAGGAAAAGTCTGAAGGGCCTGTCCTCGGCCTGATTGTGATCGCCCTGCAAGCGAAGGTGGTGGATCAGTTGCCGCCAATCAATTGAGGATGCCCATTCGAAAATCACTTCGCCGCGGGAGCGGGCGTATTCGTTTCACCACCACTGAAGACCCCGCTAACCGCCCCGCCCACTTTACTGCCGAGTTGCTTCACCCCTTCCACGGCCGAGCCCCCAACCAGAACGGCTCCCTGCCCCAGTTCCTTGACCCCCTCTGCCGCCTTGCTGCTGCCAAGCGACTTCAGAGTGTCTATCGTGCCTTGGCCAACTTTCACGACACCTCCCCCAACGGCCTTGAACCCCTCGATAGCCAGGCCCCCAGCCCCACCAATGGCGTCGACCACCGTCTTCATCACCGCTTCAGTAATGATGCGAACAATATCTGCTATACCCGTCCCCTCGGCACCGCTCTCCCGACCGATATTTTTCATAGTCACCGTCGCCAGGGGAATGGGAGCCGAAAGCCCCATTGCCGCAGTGACGCTGAGCTTTACCTTCCCCCCTGTAAGCGTTAATTCATCAATTACAACCTTCCTGCCTGACTGCGTCTTGTCCGCCGGCGTGGCAGGCTCTTTTTTGCCCCCACTCAGTTGATCGAGGTACGCACCCAGATTGCTTCGGGTCAACCCCTGTTCGAAAGTGATTTGCGGGTCATTCACCTGAATTTTCCGGATCTCGATCGTATCCGAGAAGAGTGAAGCCATATTCAGTTCCATGTCAATCACGCCGACATCGAGCAACATCTCCGTCTTGAATCCCTTCGGGTTACCGATATGCAGGCCGGAAAGGCGCAATTGTCCGCGCATCGGCATGAATCGTGCGTCTTGAAGCGAAACCGGAACCCCTAGCACGGCAGGCCCGAGAGTATTGACCGATCGCTTGACTACCGCCCCACCAAAGAACGCGAAGGTAATGCCCAGAGTTAACAGCACAACCAACACGACGATCAACAACCAGAAAAAACTCTTTTTCATAATTCGTGATTTGATTGTTTTCACTAATTCATCCGGACCTTGAGTTTATGTTTTCGACTGGAAGGTTTCCGCAGCCTGTTTCTGGCTCACATTCAGCGCCACCAGAATTCCAGTTGCCAGACCGACAAGCCAGGTTAGACCGATCAAAATTGAATTAATCATTGCCTGGCCTCCATTTTTTAAACATTAACCAAACCTATTCAGCCGCTGCTACGTCTTCGGGGGCGGGCGGAGCATATTTCTTCACCATCCGCTTGAGGGCGGATTTCTGACGGGGTGTCAGCGACTTACGCTGCTCGTACTGCCGGGAGAGGGACACATAAAAGGTCTTGTCATCAAAGGTCTTGCCCTTCTTCTCAACCGCCTCTTTCCACTCGGTGACGTTCTTCAGCTGGTCCAGCAGGGCCACACATTCGGGATCTTCGACCTGCGGGCCTTGCGCTTCCAGCCCCAGCCGTGACTTGATGGTCTCGAAATCGGGGATCCGGTCGGCATATTTCAACACCATCCGGTTCACCACATTCATCTGCGCTGGCGAGAGCTCGCGATTCTGGTCCACCCGCCGTTGCAGGGAGTCGACAAATTTCTTCTCGTCAAAGGTGCGGCCACGCCGGGCCTTGGGGGCATCAAACTCCATCCCCTTAAGCAACGCCATCTTCTCCACAGTCGAAGGCTCCGGCGGCACATCCGGCTTCTCTTCCAAGAGCAACCCCAACCCGGAATCGGTGATGGTCGTCTCGATCCCCGGAATCTGTTCCCGATAGCGCAGCGCAATGCGGCCCAGCGATTCGAACTGACGCATCGATAACGGTTTCTCCCCTTTTTCCATCTGAACGCGGATGGACTCGGAGAAGATCTTGTCACTGTAGGTGCGGCGGCCCCGCTTGACTTCAGGCCCCCACTCCTTGATGTGATTCAAGATCGCCAACACATGGCCCACCTTGACGGCATCCGGCGCCGGCCCCTTGGCCGCCTTCATCCATTCGACGAAATTTCCGTAGAAATTGCGAAGCATGTCTGTCCACTCGATCTTGCCGGCCTCAATATCATCCAGCTGCAACTCCATCCCGGCGGTGAATTTCACCTCGAACAATTCGTTAAGGTACTGAACGAGCATGGCATTGACCTGCAACCCGATATCCGTCGGCGAAATGGCCTTCTTCTCCTTGGCAATATAGCGGCGATCATACAGCGTCCCGAGAATCGACGCATAGGTGCTCGGGCGCCCCACCCCGTTCTCTTCGAGGGCCTTGATAAGCGAGGCTTCACTGAAGCGGCCCGGGGGCTGGGTCTCTTTGCGCTCCTCCAGCCATTTCAGGACTTCCAGCAGCTCGCCCTTTTCCACGTGAGGCAGCTGATCGACTTCCGGCTCCTCCTCCGCCCCGTCTTCCTTGTCCGCCGCATCCTTCTCCTTGACTTTCTTCTGGACGCCGCTGACTTTCATATAGCCGGGAAAGACGACCTGGGAGGCCGTCGCCCGGAACAGATAATCGGGCACCTCCCCGGCTGAACCGGTGGTCTCGACCTCCACGGTCTTCTGCTCAATCCGGGCGGGCGCCATCTGACTGGCTACAAACCGCTGCCAGATCAGGGAATAGAGTTTGAGTTCATCCGGCGTGAGCACGTGGGCCATTTTGTCAGGGGTGCGGTTCACATCCGTGGGGCGGATGGCCTCATGTGCCTCCTGGGCATTCCCGCGGCTCTTGAAGAAATTCGGCTTTTCGGGCAGGTACTCCTTGCCATATTCCTGTTCAATATAGGTGCGGCAGGTGGCCAGCGCATCCTGCGCGATATTGAAAGAGTCCGTACGCATATAGGTGATCAAGCCGGTCGGCCCGTCCCCGAGATCCATCCCTTCGTACAATTTCTGGGCAATTTTCATGGTGCGGCTGGGCGTGAAATCAAATACCCGCGAGCCAGCCTGCTGAAGACTGCTGGTGATGTAGGGCGGGAAGGTCCGCTTCGATAACTCACGCTTGATGATATCCTTGACGCGCAACTGACGGCCCTGAAGCTCGTTTCGGACCTGCTCGGCGAGTTCCGGGGTTTTGACCTCCCCCTTGCCGCCCTTGATCCGGGCCAACCGGAGCGCGAAGGGATCACGGGGCTCCACTTCCTTCCGCACATCGGCACCAAACAACCAGAACGGTTCAGGAATAAAGGCGCGAATGGCCATCTCGCGCTCACAGACCAGCCGCAGGGCCACTGACTGCACACGACCGGCACTCAAGCCACGGCGAATACGGCTCCAGAGCAGCGGACTGACCTTATACCCGACAATCCGGTCCAGGATGCGGCGGGCCTGCTGGGCATTCACCAGCTTTTCATTGATTTCAGAGGGATTGGCAAACGCCTCGCGCACCGCGCGCGGGGTGATCTCATTATAGGTCACCCGGAAAAACTGGTCATCCGGCACCTTCCCCTTCAACAGCGCCTTGAGATGCCAGGCAATCGCCTCCCCCTCCCGGTCAGGATCGGGCGCCAGGTAGATGGCATCACAGCCTTCGGCGATATCCGACAGTTCCTTGACGATTTTTTTGCGATCCGGAGTCACCTCATACTGCGGCTTGAAATTCTTTTCCGGATCCACGCCCAGGCTTTTGACCGGCAGGTCGCGGATATGACCCATGGAGGCCTTTACCACATAATCTGCACCCAGAATCTTATTGATGGTCTTAGCCTTGGCAGGTGACTCAACGATGACGAGATTTTTACCCATATTATCTTTCCTTCATGCCCGATTCTTTAAAGCCACACGCTGCCCAGGCAACATTTTGACCACACGCTTCAACTCCAACCCCAAAAGCAGGGCGCTGATTTCAGACGGTTTCCGGCCCGACCGGCGGATCAGGGTGTCCAGATCCGCCTCCCCATCCTCGGCGATCACCGTCACCAGACCGGCCTCCGCCTCCGTCAAGGTGGCCAGGACAGACGCCCCCTCGGGCCGCACGGGAGTCGGGATCAAGCACCCCAGCTCCTCGAGAATGTCTTCCACACTTTCCACTAATTTCGCGCCATTCTTGATCAATTTATGCGGGCCGCGGGCGCCAAATGAATCGATCCGGCCGGGAACCGCAAAGACCGTCCGCCCCTGATCCAGCGCCTGATGGGCGGTGATCATCGCGCCACTGGCCACATCCGCCTCCACCACGGTCACCCCTTTGGAGAGACCACTGACAATCCGGTTCCGGACCGGGAAGGTGGTCTTGTCCGGCTGGCGCCCCATGGGATATTCCGATAACACCGCCCCCTGCCGCGCAATCTGGCTGGCCAATTCGGCATTTTCGGGCGGGAACATGCAATCTAACGCCCCGCCCAACACCGCCACGGTCCGGCCTTTTCCCTTGAGTGCCCCCTTATGGGCGGCGGTATCGATCCCGCGCGCCAGACCGCTGATCACCGTGACCCCGCTGTGTGCCAACTGCGTGGCCAACCGCTCGGCGGTTTCCAGTCCATAATGCGATGTCCGGCGCGACCCCACCATAGCCACCCCATGCTCATCGCGTAATTGGAGGGCGCCTTGCACATACAACGCCAAGGGCGGGTCATAGATCTGCAGCAACCGCTTGGGGTATTCGGCATCCACCGGGGTGATCAGGTGGGCGCCGATGGTGGCGGCCGCCCGCTCTTCCTGGTCCGGATCAAGGCGGGTCCGCTGGTCCAGGATCTTGCCCACCACCTCCCGGCTTACCCCCGGGGCACTCATCAACGCAGGCTTGTCGGCATCAAAAATAGCGGGTACCGACCCCAGGTGGGTGGCCAAGGTCCGCACCGTCACCGGGCCCACTCCCTGCATCATATTCAGCGCAATATATGCCTGCCGCAAATCCAATACCAACCTCCATCCACTACTCGGTAAACCAAAATGAGCGGGTAGAAATAGCACACATCCCCCCCCCGCGCAACCAGAGACAATTAAAGATTTCAGAATTGCGTTATGACGGCAATTAAGGAAAACTACGTCACTTTTATTTCAGGAAATGGAAATTATGGGACTGGCTCCAATCGTCGCGCTTGAAATCGGAACGTCGAAAATCATGGCCCTCGTGGGTGAACTCCGCGAGGATAACCATATTGTCATCACCGGCATGGGGGAGCATACCTCCGCCGGCATTCGCAAGGGTGAAATGGTGGATTTCGAAAATGCCCGCATCTGCGTCAAGCAGGCGCTGGGCGCTGCCGAGGATACCGCCCAGGTGGCCATCCATCAGGTTCATCTCGCGCTCTGCGGCGGGGACATCCAGAGCCTGGTCAACCGGGGCACCCTTCCCATCACCTCGACCAACGAAGGCGTCACGCAGGACGATGTCGATCAGGTCACCGAGCTGGCCCGCTCCGTCAATCTCCCCGCCGATCGCCAGATCCTTCATTCCATCGGGCAGATTTTTTATGTGGACGGGGAGCGCGTCGGCCGTCCTGAAAACTTTGAAGGCAGCACCCTCGCCCTCGATATGCTGATTCTCCACGCCCACAGCAGTCATATCCGGAATACCGTCCGGATGCTCCGCAACGACCTTGAAATGGACGTGGCGGACACCGCGTTTGGCGGGCTGTGCTCCGCACTGGCCGTCCTGACCCCCGAGCAGAAGGAAGGCGGCGTGCTGGTCATTGACCTGGGGGGCGGCACCACGACATTCACGGCCTATGCTGCAGGAACCTTTGCGGCCGCCGGCGCTTACGCCATCGGGGGGGATCACGTCACCAATGATATCGCCCTCGCCTTTAATATCCCGCGCATGCAGGCCGAACTCCTGAAGCGGGAGCGAGGCAGTGCGATTTCAGAGGAGGCCGGTGGGCCACCGCGCATTGATCTGCCGGCCGAAGGCGGCTATCCGGGCCGGAATATCAGCCTCCCGGGCCTGCAGACCGTGATTCATCTGCGCATGACCGAAATCTTCCAGCTCATCCTGCGGGAAATCGAGCGCAAGGGCATTGCCCATCAGATCGGCGCGGGGGTGGTCCTGACCGGGGGCGGAGCGCAAATGAAAGGCCTGAGCAAACTGGCCGACCGCGTCTTCCGCATGCCCTGCATGATCGGGCGCCCGATCGGGTTCAGCGGCCTGGCGGCCGCCACTGAAAAACCCGAATGCTCAACGGCGGCAGGGCTCCTGCGCTACGCCTTCAAAAATGTGGCGGCGGCGCGGCGACGGCCCTCGCCCTGGTCGAAAATTGCAAAGATGATCGGCGGACGCTGAGTCCCGGAGACAATCAACCTATGAGACGGGCAGAAAACATCATGGTCACCAGCCGTATCGGCGTGGTGGGGGTCGGCGACGGAGGCTGCAATGCGGTGGACAATATGGCCGCCCACTGGGAGAACGGGCCCTCCCTGATCGCCATTAACACCGACGCGCAGTCGCTTAAGGCCACGCAGGCCACAACCCGGCTCCAGATTGGCGAGCAGATCACCCGTAACATGGGGGCGGGCGGTGACAGCAATATGGGAGCCCTCTCGGCCACCGATGACTTTGACACGCTGCAAGGCCTGTTTCGAGGGATGGACCTGATCTTTCTGGTGGCCACCCTGGGCGGGGGCACCGGAACGGGCGCCAGCCCCGTGGTGGCCAAGGCGGCACGCGAAACGGGGGCCATGGTGATTGCCTTTGTGACGCTCCCCTTTACCTTTGAAGGAGACCGCCGGATGTCCCAGGCCCGGCAGGGTCTGCACCAGCTTCAGGATGAGGCTGATGTCGTCATCGTCATTCCTAATCAGGCGCTCTTTGCCGCGGCCGGCTCCAACGCCACTGCGGAGGAAGCCTTCCACCAGACCGACTATTATCTCAGCATGGGTATCTTCGCGATCTGGAAACTATTAACCCAGCGCGGCATCATCAACCTTGATTTTGCGACCCTCCGCATGGTGGCGCGTTGCAGTGGCGGCGCCAGCAGCTTCAGCTACGGCGAGGGCAAAGGCCCGCAACGGGCACAAACGGCCATCCAAAACGCCCTCCACAGCCCGTTACTCGAAAACGGGGAACTTCTTGCGGAATCTGAATCCGTCCTGGTCAGCATTCTGGGCGGTTCCGACATGAGCGTGAAGGAAGTGGAATCCATCATGACGGCCGTCGAAAATGCCACCCGCAAAGAGGCCCACATTCACATGGGCACCTCCATCGACGACTCATGGAATGACGCGATCTCCGTCACTTTGGTCGCCTCCCGCTTCTGGCGCGCCGAAGATGAGGGCGATGAAAAACAGACGCCCGAGCCGGCCATCGCCGGGGAGCCCCCGGCCACCCCGGCCGTCAAACGGAAAAAACGCAAGCAGGAAACCACCCAGTCCCAACTGATTCTCGAAGGGATCAGCAAGGGCCTCTTCAAGGATGTTGAACCGACGATCATTGACGGGGAAGACATGGACGTGCCGACCTTTATCCGGCGCCGCGTGGTGGTGGCCAAATGAAGCATATCCTAGTCCAGTTCAAAGGGAACGAGAACCATACCCCGTTCATTCAGTTCATCAAATACGGAATCTCAGGCGGAATTTCAACGCTGGTTCACATCTGCCTGTTCTACTGGATGGCCACGCAAATCCTGCCCGCCTTGAATGCGCACGACCTGATTGCCTCGTTGCTCCACCTTACGGTCCCCGAAGTGTCACAAGGCATCCGGGCCCGGAACTCCATGATCGACAATACCGTGGCGTTTCTGTTTTCAAACCTGACCGCCTATATCATCAATATCTACTGGGTGTTTTCCCCGGGCCGCCATCACCCCGTGCTCGAGTTCCTGTTCTTTTTCGGGGTGTCAGGGATTGCCATCCTGATCGGCAGCACCATGATGGGCTTTTTGATCCACACCTACGGGACCACCACCACCACGGCGTTCCTGGCGAATATCATGGTCTCCCTGATGATCAATTTCTTTATCCGGAAACACATTATTTTCAAAGACTGACCCCGCCATGATGAAAAAACTGACCATTTTGTTTTCCACGGGCTTCGGCCTCGGCCACAGCCCCCTCTTCCCGGGTTCCGTGGGGTGCCTGCTGGGAATCCCGCTGGTCTGGGCAATCCAACAAGCCGGCCTCCGGCTGGGAAGCGAGATCCCCTTCCATATCGCCGTGGCCGTCCTGCTCAGCCTGATTGCCATCCCTATCTGCCATGTCGGCGAAAAAGCCGCCGGCACCAAGGATCCCCATTGCGTGGTGGCCGACGAATACCTGACCTTCCCCATCAGTATGATCGGCCTGCCGTTTTCACCCGTCATGATTGCCATTTCCTTCGTCACCAACCGGATTCTGGACATTATCAAGCCCTATCCCGCCCGCCAACTGCAAGCCCTGCCCGGCGGCCTGGGCATCACCATTGATGACGTCTTCTCCGCAACCTACAGCCTGGCCCTAAACCATGCCGCCTACTGGGTCCTGCTGAACCGCGGTTGGCTGTAATACGATCTTGACCCTCTGTGGGTCGCCCCCTAAAGTATGCCCCTACATATGCGCTTTATCGCTCACATTATATTGCTGATGTCTCTCGTTCTGCCCTGTCTGGCAAACTACGACAACATGCCCACCCCGCCCCCCACCACGGCCTACTCCCAAACCAAGGAGGATGACAAGCCCCGGGTCAAACGAGGGGTGCACTGGTACCGGCATCCTCAATGCAAAACAGCGCCACAACAAATGCAATTAGCCCTCACCTTTTCCAAGGACGGCCGTTACCGCAAGGCAGCCAACGCGTATCAAGCGCTGGTCTATGCCTGGCCGGACTCCCCCGAGGCCCCGAAAGCCCAGCTGGCCCTGGCAGAGGTGCAGGAACTCCGCCAGCGTTACATCAAGGCGTTTGATGAGTACCAGTACCTGTTTGAATACTATCCGGGCCAATTCGACTATCAGGATATTCTCAGCCGGCAATTCAAGCTCGCCAATTACATGATGAAAACCCCCAAAGGGGCCTTTCTCTTCTTCCCGGGCTTTGAAGCCCCGGAACGCGCCCTTCCCATGTATGAGAAAATCATCAAGAATGCGCCCACCGGTCCTCAGGCCGCCACGGCCCAGCTGAATGTAGGCATCATTCACGAACTGAACGACGAAGAGGAAGAGGCGGTCACCGCTTACGAGATCCTGCAGAACCGCTATAACGATCTCAATCTGGCCGCCCAGGCGTCTTTCCGCGAGGCGCATTGCCTCGTCAAGCTTCATGAACAGCGGCCCAATGATGAAGACGCCTGCAATGCCGCCCGGGCCGCCCTGATCCAGTATATCACCACCTACCCGAGCCATTCCAATGTGGAACAGGCACGCGGCTTCCTTAAGACCCTGAATGAAAAGCAGGCCCAGCGGGCCTATAACCTGGCCCGTTACTACCAGACCATTGCGCACCGACCCAAATCCGCCATTATCGCCTATGAAGATTTTTTACGGAAATATTCGGGGTCCCCTCTGGCCGCGAATGCTAAAGAACAACTCGCGATCTTGAACAAGGATATCACTTCCCATGAAAAGAAATAACATCTCCACTTCTGTCTTCTTATTGGCCATCCTTGGACTGCTCGTGATCACAGGCGGGTGTGCCGGCTATAAGCTGGGAAACACCCTCCCTCCGGGAGTCACCTCCATCACCATTCCCGTCTTTATTAATGACACCAAGGAGCCCGGTCTGGAAACGACCGTCACGGCGGCCACGATTCAGGAGTTCCAGAAGGATGGCTCCATGAAAGTGGTCCAGAAGTCCCAGGCGAACAGTCTTCTGGAAGTGAGGATCAAGAAATCCACGCTTGAACCGCTGCGCTACCGGCGCGATCAGGCGGTCACGGCGAATGAATACCGCCTGACATTGACGGCCGATGTGATCGTCAAAAAACTCCCCAGCAACGAGATCATGGTTAATGCCACGGGGGTCATTGGCTTTACCACCTTCCAGGTATTGGCCGATCTGCCCAGCGCCCGTCGCGCGGCGCTCCCGAAAGCCGCCGCCGATCTCGGCCAGCGAATCGTGAAAAGCGTCACCGAGTACTGGTAACCGGAGACTGAGCGAATCAAAAAAAAGCCGTGCCCGGGGTTGACCCGGCACGGCTTTCTCATTTCCTGATCAGCTCTATCAGCCGACCTTGGAGACCATCGCGGCAGCCCGTGCCTTGCGGCGATCGGCTGTATTCGGCTTGATGATCCCCCGCTTGGCGGACTTGTCGAGAATCGAGCAGAACGCACTGAATTCCTTCAGGGCTTTGCTCTTGTCCTTGGACTCCACGGCATCAACGAAGACGCGTCGCGAAGTAGCAATCTCACTCTTGGTGCTGCGATTCCGCACCCGCCGGACCAGCGCCTGTTTGGCGCGCTTGCCTGCTTGTTTGATATTCGGCATACGTTTATCCTTTAATATTCTTCTTGTTACTTGCTGTACGCAAAAAACGCCGTCATAATAAACGTACAAGGGCTCAAGTCAACTTGTAATTTCGGTAATTTCTGTGCAATAAATATCTCATGTCATCCGTTAGGCAAATAGGACCAGAAGATAAGCGGAGTTCCACGTTGGAAATCAGCGATGAATATCTGATTAATCTGTATGTGAAGGGCGATATCAACGCGCTGGATCAGCTGATTGTACGCTATAAAAAGCCGTTATACAGCTTCTTATGGAGGCTGACGGCCTCGAGCACTGAAGTGGAGGAGATTTTCCAGGAGACTTGGCTACGGGTGATTCAGAAGGCCGCCGGGTTCGAGCAATACCGTTTTAAAGGGTGGATTTTTAAAATCGCCTATAACTTGGTGATCGACCGGAGCCGGATGAAACGAGGCCATTTAAGCCTCGACCAGACGTCAGAGTATTCAGAGGGGCTCGAGACCCTGGGCGACACCATCCCCGCCCCGGGACCCAGTCCTGACGGGCAGGCGGCCAATGGTGACCTGAAAACGGCACTCGCCCAGGCGCTGGCGTCTCTGCCTGCGGAACAAAAGGATGTGTTTGTGTTGAGAATGGAAGCGGATATGACCTTTAAAGAAATTGCGGAGTTACAAGGGACTTCAATCAACACGGCTCTGGCCAGAATGCAGTATGCCTTGGCCAAATTGCGGAATTTATTGAGCCCTCTCTATGGGGCTGACGAAAGGACACGATGAACTGCACCGATATGGCCTCACTTGTACTGTTGCAGGATTCCGGAGAACTCCTCCCGGGCCAGCAGCGGGAACTGGATGAGCATTTGAGTACCTGCGGGGCCTGCCGCATGTTGAAGGCGGATCTGGGCATCCTGAGGAACACCCTTCAAGCCGAAGCAAGCCAGCGGACCGGCCCTTCCCGGCAGACCTTAACCCTCATCCGGAAGGCCTCCAAACGCGGGACTTCACCTGCCCCCCGGGTCATCTCAGCGCCTTGGCGGATCGCGCTGGCCACGGCGGCCAGCCTCGCCCTGTGTTTGACAACGCTCAGGTTCTCCATCTCCCCTACCCCGCCCGCCGCCCAGGCCGCACTGGCGACCGAAATCATCCCGCTGATCGCCATCATCACAGGGGTGGATCACGGGCTTCTGACAATGGAAGGGGATGACACAGAATTGACGGTCATGGCCAATGAGCTGTTACGGCTGCAGGAAATGGCCATCGAGTGGCCCGTCGACAAATATGAGAGTCCTACTCCACACGAGGATTGTCAGCCCACAACTCTTCTATTGAATAATAGTCGCGGGTCTCTGTCTGGAAAATGTGTATAACCACATCAAACAAATCCACTACCACCCAGCCATCATCCGGAACACCACTCACGCGGATTTTATATCCCGTGTCCTTGATACTGGTGGACACAGCGTTTGCCATGGCCTTCAATTGGGCGGCAGTCGCACCGGACGCGATCATGTAATAGTCGGTCACAGGAGATGTCGTCCGGACATCAAATACTGTGATATTGGCCGCCTTCTTTGACAGCAAGGCTTCTTTCGCACAACGCATTAACTCTAGTGATTCCATCTTTCCAATCATCTCCTGTATAGGGAATGCTCACTAATATACATGTCTACGGCAGGAGATACAAGATATCGAATCGACATTCCCTCAGCCGCCCGGTAGCGGATATCCGTGGAGGAGATATTAACCAGATGACCGACCCGGACATCGGCCAGGAGCCGGCCCGGCCAGGGGGGCGGGAGGTTAAGCTCCAAAGCCCCCAGAACGGCCAGATCGATGCCCGGCCTGGCCAGGGTCACTATCCGGCAAAGCTGAAGCAACAGGAGGATATCCTTCCAGAGGTGCAATTCCACCAGTGAATCGGCCCCGATGATGAAACATAAATCGCAATCCGGATGCTCTTTCGCCAGCCCACGCATGGAGTCAATGGTATAGGAAATACCCCCCCGCCGGAGTTCCATGTCAGACACCTCGAACTGGAGATCCCCTTCAATCGCCCCTTCCAGCATGGCTAGGCGATGATGGGCGGGCGTCAACTCGTTCTGAGATTTGTGGGGTGGCTGGGCGCAGGGTAAAAACACCACTTTTGAGAGCTCAAAATGCTCAATCGCATCCTGAGCCATGATTAAATGTCCCAAATGGACCGGGTTGAACGTTCCCCCCAGTACCCCAAGCCTCGGGCGATGTCGGTTGGTATCCACGGGTAGAAGTCAGGGCTTCAAGCGGTTGACCGCCTGCTTGAGGGCGGCGATATGGGCCGGGGTGGTCCCGCAACAGCCGCCAATAATCACAGCACCCGATGCGACCAGTTCCGCAACCCGTGCCGCCATGTCGGCGGGGGTTTCCGGAAACACATCCACGCCATTCACATTTTTAGGCAATCCGGCATTGGCCTGAACCATAATGGGCGTAGTCGGCGCCGCCAGTTTGAGTTCCTTGACGATATCAAGCATCCGCTCCATCCCGTTGCCGCAGTTGGTGCCGATGATGTGGGCACCCGCCTCCACGGTGGCAC
This sequence comes from bacterium, assembly GCA_037128595.1. NCBI lineage: Bacteria > bacterium. Next base: position 65,158 of record JBAXWB010000013.1, on the reverse strand, counting down.
GCGCCGCCTCGGTGGGTGAAACCCCCATCATGGTGCGATAGGTCCCCTGCTGGGTTCGCTCATAGGTCAGCGTGCAGATCACTTCACATCCAGTGTTCTCCCGGGCCGCTCGGATGGCGGCCACCGACTCATCCAGGGCGCTCATGGTCTCAATACAGATCGCATCAGCCCCCCCAGCCTCCAGCGCCATGACCTGCTCCTTGAAAAAGGCATAGAAATCGGCTTCCGTGACATCACCCATGGCTGTCATCATGCCCGTCGGCCCGACCGAGGCGATCACCCACTTCTCCGGGCCGGCCGCCTCGCGCGAAATGGCCGCCGCCGCCTGGTTCAGCTCCGCCGTACGGGAAGCCAACCCGAAATGTTCCAGTTTGCAGCGGGTTCCGCCAAAGCTATCTGTTTCAATCATATCGGAACCGGCCTCAATATAGCCTCGGGCGATATCCATCACGGCGTCCCGATGGGTGACACACCACAATTCGGGGCACTCGCCGGGCTGCATGCCCTTTTTCTGCAGGAAGGTTCCCCAGGCTCCATCGGATACCAGAATCCGCCCCGATTTCACCGCCGCAACAATGGATTGCTTTGCCATAGTGACTCCTGTCGCTTTACCGCTCAACCGGCCGACGCTTTGAGCGCCTGATCCAGATCCGCTACAATATCATCAATATGCTCGATCCCGACGGAAAGCCGGACGAGTTCAGGTGCAATGCCGCACTCAATCTGCTGGGCTTCAGTGAGCTGTGAATGGGTGGTCGAAGCCGGATGGATCGCCAGACTCTTCGCATCCCCCACATTGGCTAACAGCGAGAACAACTGCAGGCTATCAATGAACCGCCGGCCGGCCTCTGCGCCTCCTTTGACACCAAAGACCACCATACCGCCGAAGCCGTTTTGAAGCATTTTTTTAGCCACCGGATAAGACGGGTCCGTCTCAAGACCGGGATAGCGAACCCAGGTGACCGAAGGATGTTTCAGGAGATACTGAACCACCGCCATGGCATTGCGGCTGTGCCGCTCCATCCGGAGCGGAAGCGTCTCAAGCCCCTGCAGAAATAACCAGGCATTATCCGGGGCAATACAGGCTCCCAAATTCCGTAACGGCACCAACCGCATCCGGAGAATAAACGCCAGGGGCTCCAACGGCCCGAGGTCATAGGCAAATCGCAGGTTGTGATAGCTGGGTTCCGGTTGCGAAAACGCCGGGAACTTATCACTCTTCCAGTTGAACCGGCCGGAATCCACCACAATCCCGCCAATGCCCGCACCATGGCCCCCGATCCACTTGGTCAGGGAATGCACCACGATATCAGCACCCTGTTCAATCGGACGCTGGTGGAACGGCGTACTGAAAGTGCTGTCCACCACCAGGGGCAGGCCGTGCTCATGCGCAATCCTCGCCACCGCGGGAATATCCACCACATCCAGGCCCGGATTGCCGATGGTCTCCACATAAACCAGTTTGGTTTTAGGCGTAATCGCTTTGGCGAAATTGGCCGGATCGCGCGAATCCACGAAGGTGCACTTGATGCCGAAATGCGGCAGGATGTCATTGAACTGGGTATAGGTCCCGCCATACAGGTTCTTGGCGGAAACAAACTCATCACCCATCTGGCAAATATTAATGATGGCGTAGAAGATCGCACTCGTCCCGGAAGCGACGGCCAGGGCCGCGACCCCACCCTCCAAAGCCGCCACCCGTTTCTCGAGCACATCCTGGGTCGGATTCATCAAGCGGGTGTAGATGTTGCCCAGTTCCTTCAAACCGAACAGGTTGGCGGCATGTTCCGCGTTTTTAAACACATAGGAGCTGGTCCGGTAAACCGGAACCGCGCGCGACAACGTCGTCGGATCGGGATCCTGGCCGGCGTGCAAGGCCAGCGTTTCGATTTTATTGCTGATGACGCTCATTGTGAGTACTCCTCCAGGTTGATAATCAATGCAGGAACACAGGCGCCACTTGACGCGCAACGGCCTCTGCAAGTTTCTCCTCGGCATCAGCCGGATTCTCGGCGACCACGGCATAGTCGGCCAGAATGGACGTCCCCTCCGGCATCACTTCCGCCACCCCGCCATCCACCACGATCAGCTTGGTCTCGGCCCCCAGAGTCACCTTGATGATGCCCGTCCCTACCGCGGCCACCATTTGGGCATGCCGCGCCAGAACCCCGAAGTAGCCCTCCGGCTCCGGACAGACCATACTGTCCGCCAGACCATCGTAATAAATCTTATCAGGGGTAGTGATCAGGACTTTAAACGTCACGCCTTGCCTCCCGCGAGTTTCTGGGCCTTCTCCAGCACATCCTCAATCCGTCCGACCATATAGAACGCCTGCTCGGGGATCTGGTCATGCTTGCCATCGAGGATTTCCTTGAACGACCGGACGGTATCGGCAATCTGCACATAGGCCCCCGCCATGCTGGTAAACTGCTCCGCCACGAAAAACGGCTGAGACAGGAATTTTTGAACTTTGCGGGCACGCTCCACGGTCAACCGGTCTTCCGCGGAAAGCTCATCCATACCCATGATGGCGATAATGTCCTGCAGTTCCTTGTAGCGCTGCAGGATTTCCTGCACCCCGCGCGCTACCTGATAATGCTCCTCACCGACGATGTCCGGAGCCAAAATCGAGGAGGAGGACGCCAATGGGTCCACCGCCGGATAAATGCCAAGCTCTGAAATCGCGCGGGACAACTCCGTAGTGGCGTCCAGATGCGCAAAGGTCGTGGCGGGTGCGGGATCCGTATAATCGTCAGCCGGGACATACACCGCCTGGATCGAGGTGATGGACCCGTTTTTGGTCGAGGTAATCCGTTCCTGCAAATCGCCCATATCCGTTCCCAGCGTGGGCTGATAGCCCACCGCCGAGGGAATGCGGCCCAACAAAGCGGATACTTCAGAGCCGGCCTGCGTAAAGCGGAAAATATTATCAATGAACAGCAGTACATCCTGCCGGAGTTCATCACGGAAAAACTCCGCGACGGTCAGCGCGGAAAGCGCGACCCGGGCACGGGCGCCGGGCGGCTCATTCATCTGCCCGAAGACCATGGATGTTTTCTTGATCACGCCGGATTCCCGCATTTCGCGGTAAAGCTGGGTGCCCTCACGCGTGCGCTCGCCGACTCCGGCAAACACCGAATACCCGCCGTGTTCCGTCGCGATATTCCGGATCAATTCCTGAATCAGCACGGTTTTCCCCACCCCGGCCCCACCGAACAATCCAATCTTGCCACCCTTTTTGTAAGGTGCCAGCAGGTCAATCACCTTGATACCCGTGACCAGGATGCTGTCCTTGGTGTCCTGATCCTGGAACAGCGGAGCCGCACGGTGAATCGGCATGCGTTTCTCACAGGGGATCGGCCCGGCATCATCAATGGGATCCCCCAGCAGATTCATCACGCGGCCCAGCGTCCCCGGCCCCACCGGAACGGTAATGCGATCCCCGGTATTCCGGACTTCCATCCCGCGGACCAGCCCGTCGGTGGCGTCCATGGCGATGGCGCGCACCAGGTTGTTGCCCAGATGCTGGGAAACCTCGAGCGTCAGGTTCCACGGCTTGTCATCAATACAGGGGTTGGTCACCTTCAATGCCGTCATGATAAATGGCAGCTGGTTTTCGGGAAATTCGACATCCACCACCGGGCCAAGCACCTGAGCCACCCTACCGTTAACAACCGTATTTTCCATGCTCATAAGTCCCTCTTTACACTCTCTATTTCAGCGCCTCAGCGCCGGCCACAATCTCCGTCAATTCCGTTGTAATCGCCGCCTGTCTGGCCCGATTCCGCTGAAGCGTAATCTGCCGGATCAAACTATCGGCATTTGAACTCGCCTGCTCCATCGCCTTCATGCGGGCACTATGTTCTCCCACTGAACTGTTGAGCATCGCCAGATACACACTCAAACTGATGATACGGGGCAACAACGCGTTGAGGACCTGTTCCGCACTCGGCTCCAGCATCCAGCTCCCTGATTTGGAAGCCCCATTCCCCTCAATCAGCGTCGCAGGCATCATCGGTATGATTTTCTCAACCACCGGCTGCTGCGTCTGCGCGCCATGCAGCGCATTGTAGGCCAGGTAGACTTCATCGACGCGTTTATGCACAAAGGCCCCCTGGATTTCACGGGCAATCCGATGGGCATGCATGAAGTCGGGCTTCACCATGACGTCTTCATAATACCGTTCCACGGTCACGTAGTTCTTCAATGAGGTATAGCCGCGGCGGCCACAGAAACTCACCATGACCTCACGCCCCAGCTCCACCTGCTGCTTCATCCAGGGGGTCACCGTCTTGACCAGGTTATTGTTGAACCCGCCGCATAATCCCCGGTCGGATGTGATCACCAGAACCAGGACTTTTTTGACCGGTTTACGGACAATGACCAGAGGATGTTCGCCACACACCGTGCAGAGTCCCATCTTCCCCAGAATCCCTGATACCCGGCTTGAGATCAGATTGACCCGCTTTTCAGCCTCCTGGGCCCGACGCAGTTTGTTGACGGAGACCAGTTTCATGGTCTTGGTCATTTTCCGCGTGCTTCTCAGGCGCGTCAGCTTGACATTGAATTCTTTTAGAGTCGGCATGCGCTGGCGTCCCCGGTCAAACCGTCTTCACAGACAAACGTTTCAAAACCGCTTCCAGTGCCGCCTTCACTCCAGGTGTCATGACTTTTTCCTTGGCAAACAAGGTCAAGTATTCAGACGGGGCGCGATCCAACGCTTCATATAACTCGGCCTCAAAGGTCCTGATCTTGGCCACAGGGATCGAATCCAGATAGCCCTGCGTCCCGGCATAAATCACCGCGACCTGTTTTGCCACAGGAATCGTGGCGTGAACATTCTGCTTCATCAGCTCCATGAGCCGGCGCCCGCGGTCAAGCTGCTTGCGCGTCGAGGCATCCAGGTCCGAGGCGAATTGCGAGAACCCGGCCAATTCACGGAATTGGGCCAACTCCAGACGCAACGAACCAGCCGTCTGCTTCATGGCTTTGAGCTGGGCGTCACCACCCACCCGCGAGACCGAAATACCCGGATTGATCGCAGGCCGCTGCCCGGCGTTGAACGCATCCGTCTCCAGGAAAATCTGGCCATCCGTGATCGAAATCACGTTCGTCGGGATATAGGCGGAGACGTCACTCGCCTGGGTCTCCACGATCGGCAGCGCCGTCAGGCTTCCCCCGCCCTTTTCGGGACTCAACTTGGCCGCCCGCTCCAACAACCGGCTGTGCAAATAAAAAATGTCACCGGGAAACGCCTCACGGCCCGGAGGCCGGCGCAACAGCAGGGACAGCTGGCGATAGGCCTGCGCCTGCTTGGTCAAGTCGTCAAAAATGATCAGCGCATGGCGCCCGCTGTCCCGGAAGTACTCCGCCATGGCACAGCCCGTGTACCCGGCCAGGTACTGCATGGGCGCCGGATCCGATGCCGTCGCGGCGATCACGGTCGTATACTCCATCGCCCCGTATTTCTTCAGCTTTTCACAGACCTGCACCACCGTCGAGCGCTTCTGGCCGATGGCGACATAGAAGCACATGACATTTTCGCCGCGCTGATTGATGATCGTGTCAATGGCAAGCGAGGTTTTACCGGTCTTGCGATCCCCGATGATCAGCTCCCGCTGGCCCCGTCCGATGGGCGTCAGGGCATCAATGACCTTGATCCCGGTCTGGAGCGGCTCGCGTACGTCGGCCCGGTCAATAATGCCCGGCGCCTTGATCTCGATTTTACGCATTTCAGTGCTCTTGATCGGCGGCCCCCCGTCAATCGGACGGCCTAACGCATCCACGACGCGTCCGGCCACGGCTTCTCCCACGGGCACCGAGGCGATCTTACCCGTCCGGCGGACGGTATCACCCTCTTTAATTCCACGGTCATCACCGAAAATGGCCACCCCGACATTATCCGCCTCGAGGTTGAGCACCAGCCCGGTCAGTCCCGCCTGGAACTCGATCAATTCTCCGGCCATGACGCCGGACAATCCGTCAACATGGGCAATGCCATCGCCGACGCTCAACACGGTTCCCGTTTCGGATACATCCACCTTCTGGTCAAACTCCGAGATCTGTTTTCTCAGAATAGATGCAATTTCTTCAGGTCTTAAATCAACAGCCATACGCCCACCTTGCCGTTATCCGGCCATCATCGTTTGCCTGATCATACGCAATTGCGCCGCCAGGCTGAAATCATACACCGTATCACCCACCTGCAACCGGCAACCGCCCAGCAGCTCGGGGTTCTCTTCCGTCTCCAATATCAACTGTTTGCTGATGCGGCTCCCCGCCTGGACCGCAATGTCCTGCACTTGCCCGGCCGATAAGGCAAAGGCCGAGGTCAAGCGCCCCCGCAAAATGCCCTGCCGCCGTTCTTCCTGCTCCTTGAAATCCAGGCAAATGTCGCCCAGCAGTCCCAGACGCCGCTTCGACTCCAGGAAACGGATGAACCGCCAGACCAGCGGATGAACCCGGGCGGCGAAAAGGGCCTCCAGGGTTTCCGCCCGCCTCGCCGAAGCGTGCCGGTAATTTCCCAGAAACACCCGGAGATCACCGGACCCGTCCAGATCCTTTTGAATCGAGGCCAGATCGCCCCCGACCACCTCCAGCACCGCCCCCCCTGTCGCGAGGTCGTGCAAGGCCTGGGCATACCGGTGGGCCGCTCTGGAACGCAGCTTCATAGGTGCTGCATCTCCTTGGAAATATCATTGACCAGCGTCCGGTTGCGCTCGGTGTCCATATTCGCCGCAAGGATTTTACCAGCGAGCGAAATGGCCAACTCCGTCGTTTCCTTGCGCAGGACCAAACGCGCCTGCTCGGTCGCGGTGGCAATTTCGCGACCCGCGTCCTCCACCAGCGCCCGGGTCTTCTGTTCCGCCTGTTCGCGAATGAGCCGGGCCGATTCCTGAGCCGCCACCCGCGCCTCCGCCACCAACCGCTGTGACTCTTTCTCGGCCGCCTGGATCATCTCCCGATTCTGCGCCACGGCGGCTTCCGCCCCGAGACGGGCCGTCTCCGCTTGAGCCAGTGCATCCCGGATGGATTTCTCCCGCATATCAAGCATTTTAAGGATCGGTTTCCAGGCAACCTTGTAGAGCACCACCGTCAATATGATGAAGGTGAGCCACGTCAGGCCCATCATGCGCCCGGACACGTCCATAACGTTCGGGGAGCTCCCATGGGGCTCCGCTGCCGGGGTTTCTGTCCCAGCCTGAGTTTGAACGGCGTCTTCCATGCCGGGTTACTTTCCCATCAAACAGATGACGGCACAAAACAGGGCCGTTCCCTCAACCAAGGCGGCAACAATCAACATTGTCACCTGGATTTTGGGCGCCATTTCAGGCTGCCTTGCCATGGCGCCGACCGCCGCGGCTCCCACCAGGCCAATGCCCAACCCCGCACCAATTGCAACCAAACCCGCACCAATTCCCGATACTGACCCTGTTAACATACCGTTTTCCTTTCTACAAACTCAGTCCACACACTCTGACAAACCACGCCCTCACTGCCCCGCCCCATTCCGTTAATGAGCCGGATGATACCGTTCCCCGATAAAAATCGCGGACAGTAACGTAAAAATATACGCCTGCAAAAATGACACAAACACATCAAGCACGTAGATCCCCAACGCCCCCACCAGCGCGGGAGAGGCCCACACCCCATACGTCACGATCAAGCCCAGCATGGAGTAAACAACCAGATGCCCGGAGAGCATATTGGCAAACAAACGAATCGCCAAGGCCATCGCGCGGATAAACATACTCACGAATTCAATGGGAACAATCATAATCAGCATTGGCGCAGGAATCCCCGGAGGGACAAACCCCTTGAAAAAGGCGACCACGCCATTGCGGTAGATGGCCCCGAAAATCATGAAGCCGAGGGTTACCAGGGCCAGTGCCGCCGTGACCCCGAGGTTCGAGGTCGCGGTATACATGCAGGGAATCAGCCCGACCAGGTTCATGATCAGGATGAAAAAAAACAGGGTACAAAACATCGGGGCCATTTTCCGACCGTCCTTCTCACCCAGAAACGGAATCACCATCTCATCGCGAATATACTTGGCCAGAGCTTCAACGGCATTCAATAGTCCGGTAGGGACCGTCTCCTTCCGGCGTCCCAGCATCCCCAGCACCACGATCAATGCAAGCGCCACGGAGACCATCATCACCGCATGCACCGTCAATCCCCCGGGAAGCGTGGTGTGAAAATGCGGCAACCAGGCCCAGGTGGAAGAGTTCATGACGTGATGCATCATGTAGGCTTGAACCGCATCCCCTTTTGCCTGCACCAGATTCACGGCATCAATTGTATTTGTTTGCATCACACGCACACTCTAGCTGTTCATCCGCTTTTTGTCCGGGATGTGAACAGTTGCATCACTTCCACCGGCATCATCACAAAGAAAGCAGAAAGGCCTGAAATCAGAAAACTTCCCCGTACGTCCTCAAAGAAGAGGGTGATGTAAGCAAAGATCACGATCAGGGTCAACATTCTGATTGCATTAAGTACCAACCCCCACCCGATAAAGGCTTTTTGGGGGACGCCTATGGCCCGCCACCGAATCAACCGGGTGACCAGACTGTTCACCACAATGGCCCCATACCCGGCACTGGCCGCCCACCAGCAGGGAGCAGGAATAAGCCACCCCACCAGTAAAAACGCCATCCCGCCGGACAGGATCAGCCCGGCGATCCAGAGATGGGCGCTCCCCTTCCTGTTCGAAATTCCGTTCAATTCCTATTTCCGTTCCTCTTTGGGCGCGGGGGTCGTTGCCCTGCGTGCCTGTTCATTAAGCATCCGGATCACAATCCACACCTCATAAGCACCATAGGCCAAGCCCAGCACGATCCCGCAGATCGTGAAAAACATCGCGCCGGCTCCCCGTTTCGAATCAAGGTAATAGCCTAGAAATGAGAAAAGTGCCATCCCGACCGCAAAATTCATCCCCAACATCAAGGCCCGGCCCAGTTCGTTGCGCTCGCCGGGACCGGTAAATAATTTTCGCATCATAAACGTTCCTCTTTCCTGCTCTCAATACAATCCGACTCTATCATATTCTTGGGATTGTGCTGCACAATGATATTTGATTACATCGGGGGCTATGAACATCCTTTTCCTTGCTCCCCACCCCTTCTATCAGGAACGCGGCACGCCCATTGCCGTCAACCTGTTGCTGCAGGCCCTCTCCCGGCAAGGCCACACCGTCGACGTCCTGACCTATCACGAGGGGTCGGACGTCACCCATCCCGGCATCACGCTTCATCGGATCCGCCGCCCCCTCTTTGCCCGGAATGTCCCGCCCGGGCCTTCGTTGAAGAAAATCCTCTGCGATCTGGTGATGCTTCCCACCGCCCTCAAGATGGCACGCACCAAGCGCTATGATCTCGTCCACGCCGTGGAAGAGTCGGTCTATATGGCCATGCTCATCCAACGGCGCTATGGTATTCCTTACCTGTACGACATGGATTCCTCGCTCGCGCGCCAGATCGCGGAAAAATTCGGATTCCTCAAATTCCTGCTTCCCCTGATGGCCCGGACCGAAGGCGCGGCCATCAAACGGGCGCTCGGGGTCGTGCCCGTATGCGACGCCCTCGCGGATATTGCCCGTGCAGAGGGCGCCCGCCACATCACTCTCCTGCGCGATATCTCGTTGTTGCAGCCGGCCTCCGAGGCGGATCGCACGACCGTTCAACAACTGATCCCCGATCATCACCGGCCCCGCTTGATGTATCTGGGAAACCTTGAGACCTACCAGGGGGCCGACCTCCTGCTGGAAAGTTTCGCCTGCTTTATTCAAGACGGAGGACAGGCCGACCTGATCATCGCCGGCGGCAAAACCGCGGACGTCACGCGATACCAGGAGAAAGCCGCCACGCTGGGAATACAGGCCTGCACGCAATTCCTCGGGCACCAGCCGGTCAGCCGCATGGCCGCCCTCTTTGAAGCCGCGGATATCCTGGTCTCCCCCCGCATCAAGGGCAACAACACCCCCATGAAAATTTATTCCTATCTTGCTTCCGGCAAAGCCATCCTCGCCACCGCCCTGCCCACCCATACCCAGGTGCTCACCCCGGACGTGGCGCTCCTTGCCCCGGCCACCGTGGAGGCCTTTGCCGCAGCCATGACAACATTGGCAAACAACACCGCCCTGCGAGAACAACTGGGACAATCGGCAAGCACCCTCGCCCGGCAATCATATTCCCAGACGTCATTCTTGAAAACGGCCCAAGGCTTGTACGACTGGGTCAACACCGAACTCACCGGCCATGCGAAAGTCTGATACCCGATACCGGCCAGCGCCTAAACCCTATGTGACTCGTGCCCAAATGAGGACGGGCTCGGCCTTGATCTGCCTGAACACGAGCTCAATCCGGAATAAAGCGCTCAAGGACTATCAAAAGGCCGAACGGGAACTTGAACGGCACAAAGCCCAGCTGAAGCGGTTCCATGAGGAAGATGTTCCCGGCTTCCGCTCCTGGGTCCACCAGCATTTCGGGAATCTGCTCACCCGCCAGCGTGAACTGGTCCAGGCGCTGGACGAGAACAGAAACACGGTCTTTGAAATCCAGGCGCTCGCCTCGCGCTACCACCTCTCGGACGGGGCCGCCTATAAAAAACTGCTTTGGCGCCGGGCCCATGCGGTAGAGGCTGAGGAGGAAGACCGGCTCTGGGAAGAGGCCATGGAACGCAAGCGAAAGAAACATCCAGAGCCCTCGCTTGACGACCGTTCAGACGATGACTTCGATAGCGAGGATGACTTCGACGACATTCCCGATGACGCCAAGGCGGGCTTCAATGAATTTTTCGAAGAAATGACGGGCATCCGCCTGCCCCACCGCCAGTCCGGCAATTCAGAGGAGGAAGGTAAGACGGCCAAGGAGTTATATCGCACCATTGTCCGGCGGCTTCATCCGGATCATCATGGGCAGATGTCCGAGGCCCGGAAGGTGCTCTGGCACGAGGCGCAGGCCGCGTACCGTCGCAAGGATGCCGGTGCCCTCTATAACATCCTGGCGCGCTGCGATGGCGGCGAATCCGGCTTGGGTGCTCACAGTGCGGTCAGCCTGATCCAGAATCTGACCCGTCAGCTGAAGCAATCCCTGCGCTCAACCAAATCGGAGATCAAACAGGTCAAACATGACCCGGCCTGGGACTTTAAAACCCGGATTGAGGATCCCCGGTTCGGCAACAAAATCCGGCGTGAGCTTGAAGATCAAAATGCCGATGCGGAATGGAATTTAAAATCGGTTGAGAACCTGCTGAAGCAACTGGAGCGTGAAGCGAACCGCCCAAACCGCCATGGCCGCCCGCGACGCTACGGGCGCGATCCGCGGGAAGACATGCTGTTTTAATTAGTCAATCTTGACTTCCTTGCCTGCGGCGGAAGAGCGGTAGATCCCGTCGAGGATTTTCTGGATGGCGAGGCCATCTTCACCCGGGGCTTCGAGGGCCGTCCCCTTGAGACAGCCATCCACGAAGTTCCGCAACTTACTGTTGAACATCGAGGGGAAGTCACCTGCCGGTAACCAGGAAGGGGTCATGTTGACCATCGTACCCGCCTGATCGGTGAAGACCGCGGCGGGGTCCCAGTTGCAACCGCCCTTGTCGCCGATCATGTTGAAATTCCAGACATCCTTCTCAATATGGCCGCAGAAACTCGCCTCAATATGAAGCACCGCCCCGTTTTCAAAGCGGATATGACCGATGGCCAGATCTTCGACGGTGTAGGTCTTCCAATCCCAGTTCGGCCAGGCGCTGACCACATTGCTCTTCTTGTTGCCCATGTAAGTCCAGACGTTACCCGTGGCGGCCACCGGACGCGGACGCCCCATGGCATAATGGGCCATTTCGATCACATGCACGCCGATGTCAATCATCGGTCCGCCCCCTTGCAATTCCTTCTGGCCAAACACACCCCAGTTAGGGATGCCGCGGCGCCGCAGCGCCTGACATTTCACAAACATGATATTGCCGAATTGCCCTTCTTCCCGGAAGCGCTTGATCATCTGGGTTACGGGGTGATAGCGATATTGGAAGCCGGTCACCAACAACTTGCCGGCCTTTTTGGCGGCCGCAATCATTTTGGCGCATTCCGCCGGACTCATGGCCATGGGCTTTTCGGTGATGACATGACATCCCGCGTTGGAGGCATCAATTGCCGCCTGGGCATGGACGCCATTCGGCGTGCAGACATCCACAGCGTCAGGCTTGATTTCCTTCAGCATGACCTTCCAGTCTGAATACAGTTTTTTGATGCCATACTTTTCCTGCATCAGCGCCAGGCGTTCAGGTTTGATATCCACGCCCGCCACGATTTCAACATCAGGCATACCGGCAAACGTTCTCAAGTGAAGTTCGGAAATGCCGCCACACCCCACGATGGCCACTCTCAATTTCTTCCCCTTGTACTCGATCTTCTTTTCGCCACCCAAAGACTCCGTTGACACTGCCGCATTCGCCATAAACCATCCTCCTTTAACTATTAAATAGACAGAAAACTGGCCATACTGGCCATTAACGGGTCATCATGTTAATTTTTTTCATAATCAGCAAGCCCATAGAATAAAATCATTTCCATTCGAGCCGTGCTTGACACCCTACGTCAAGTGGTGCAAAAGGACATCCATTCAAGGAGAACCAGATAATGATTAATGTGATTGCCTCGATCCGTGTTACCCCCGAAGGAAAAGCCAAATTCCTGGAGATTTTTAAAGACAACGTTCCCGCCGTAAGGGCCGAGGCGGGGTGTCTGGAATACCGCCCGACCGTAGATGCCGAGACCGGGCTGCCGCCGCAACGGTTGGATGCAACCGTGGTGACGATCATCGAAAAGTGGAGCAGCCTGGACGCACTACGCGCCCACCTGGATGCCCCCCACATGGCAACCTATCGCGAAAAGGTCAAAACGCTGGTAGTGGGCGTGGAACTCAAGGTCCTGCAAGACGCGTAATCACCCTGCCAATTTCCGGCGCAGGGTCTGGGCGTGCTCGAGGAAGGATTTAACCGCTGCGTAGTCCTGCTTTTCCATGGCCGCAATCAGGTCGCCCAGCTGAGTTTCATAGGCGTGTAATTCAGCAAGAATGGCGCCTCGGTTGGTTTTCACGATATCATGCCACATGTCCGGGGAACCGGAGGCCACCCGGGTGGTTGAGCGGAATCCCGGGCCACAAAATTTCGGTAAGTCGGCAGGCTGGTCACGACCCGCCGTTGCCACCAGCAGGGCGGCAATGAGATGCGGCAAATGGCTGCTGCGGGCGACCAGTTCATCATGGGCCTCAGGGGCCAACCGGACCACCCCGGACCCCACCCCTTTCCAGAGTTGCTCGATAGTGGCAATCGCCACCTCCGCAACATTCGCCAGCGGCGTCAACGCGGTCACGGCACCCTCATAGAGATCGGCATTGGCCACCTCAATGCCCGTTTTCTCAGAACCGGCCATCGGGTGACTCCCCACAAACACCAGGCCGGTTCCACGGAAAAGGCCGGACATCTCCCCCGCCAGACCGGCTTTGGTGCTGCCGACATCCGTTACCACGCAACCGGGCTCAAAGGCCGTCAAACACTCTTTGGCCAGCGCAGGAATACTGCACACCGGCGTGCAGAATACAGCCACATCGGCCCCCCGCAACGCCGCCTGCGGGGTTTCGAAAACCTCGTCCGCCGCGCCCATGGACAAGGCCAGGCGGCGGGTATCCTCACGGCGTGCCGAAGCGCTGACGTTCGCCAGACCCCGTCGCTTCAAAGCCAGCCCCAGCGAGCCTCCCATCAACCCCAATCCGATAATGGCTACCTTTTTCATATCCGTCTGCACCCTCACCCCAACCCTCTCCCCTGAAGGGAGAGGGAGTGTCATGCGTCTTTAAGAACTTTTTTAAGCGCGGAAATACAGCGCCGGTTTTCGGCACGGGTTCCGATGGTGATCCGGATATATTCGGGCAGGCCATAGGGATCCATGGGTCGTACAATCACTCCCTGCCGTTGCAGGGCATCAAAGATTTTCCGGCCCGGGCCGACCTTCACCATGATGAAGTTGGCCGAGGTGGGCACAAACTCCAATTTCATTTTCCGGAAGATCGCCTCAAAATACGCCACCCCGTCCCGGGTCATGGCGCGGGTCCGCGCAACAAACTCATCATCGTCCAGCGCCGCGATGGCCGCCACCTGCGCCATGGCCGTGGTATTGAACGGCTGGCGCACCCGCTGCAACAGCTTGATGCACTCCTCCGAAGCCACTCCATATCCAATACGCAAGCCGGCCAGTCCATAGGTTTTCGAGAAGGTCCGAAGAATGATCACCTTGCGACCGGCGCGCACATACTTGAGACAGTCGGGCTGACGCTCAGGAGGCAGCAACTCAATATAGGCCTCATCAAACGCCACCAGCACATGGTCAGGGACCTGCTCCATAAACCGGTCAAGGGCGGCCTGATCCACCATGGTGCCCGTCGGATTGTTCGGATTCGCCACAAACACCACGCGGGTATCCGGCGTAATGGCCGCCAACATGGCGTCCAGGTCGTGGGTGAACGCCTTCATGGGCACCTTGATGGTCCGGGCCAGGAACATATCCGCCACCAGCTTGTAAACCACAAAGGCCCGGTCCGCCATCACGATGGACGTCGAGGCATCCAGAAAGACATGCCCGATAAACTCGATCAATTCATTACTGCCTGATCCTGCAATAATCTGATCCGGGGAGACCCCCAGTTTCTTCCCCAGGGCCTGACGCAGATAAAAGGCACCCCCGTCGGGGTACAGATGCATCTGACGGGCCGCCTTCTTCATGGCGGCCACCGCTTTAGGCGAGACGCCCAGCGCATTTTCATTGGAGGCAAGCTTGATGATTTCACTCGCGTCCTGAAACCCCATTTCACGCGCCACTTCCTCAATCGGCCGGCCTGGTTCATACACTCCAAGTCCGGATACCCAGGGCCTCGCTAATTCATTAAATGTCATCATATGTTTCCTCTCACGCCTTGGGATATGATCCGAGCACCGTCAACAAGGCACAATGCTTACTCAGATCCTGCAACCCCTGCTTCACCTTTTTATCCTCGGCATGGCCCTCGATGTCCACAAAGAAGAAATATTCCCACCGCTTACTGCGGCTGGGGCGCGACTCAATCTTGGTGAGATTCAGGCCGAACTTCTTAAAGGACTCCAAGGCCCCGTACAGGGCGCCCGCCTTGTGCTGCACCGCGAATAGCAATGACGTTTTGTCATCCCCGGTCGGCTGATTCTGGCTGTGGCCAATCACCAGGAAGCGGGTGGTATTGCCGCTCAGGTCCTGGACATCGGACTCTAGAATGTTCAGCCCGTAGATTTCCGCAGCCAACGAACTGGACAGTGCCCCGGCGCACTCCTCCTTGGACGCCAGTTCGGCCCCACGCGCCGTGCTGGCCACAGGGATCAGGTCTACGCCCGCCATTTCGCGTTGCAACCATTGCCGGCACTGCCCCAGGACCTGGGGGTGGCTGTAGAGTTTTTTTATTTTCTCACGGGGCCCTTTGGCCAGCAGGTTCTGAGAAACCGGCAGATACAACTCCGCACAAATCTTAAGTGAGGTTTCCGTCATCCGGTCAAGGGTATAGGTCACCGCGCCCTCTGTTGAGTTCTCGACTGGCACCACCCCGTAGTCAGCCATCTGCTTTTCTACCGCATCGAACACATCACTGATGGTCTCGCAGGACAAATAGTCCACACTCCCGCCGAAGCGACTCCGGGCGGCCTGATGCGAAAACGTGGAGGGGGGGCCCATATAGGCCACCTTGAGATTCTTCTCCAGTGCCAGGGCGGCCGACATGATTTCCCGATAGATGGCCCGGATCGACTTCTCCGCAAGCGGGCCGCCGTTCAACTTCGACACGCGGGCCAAGACTTGTTTCTCACGGGCCGGGACATAGATGCTCTTTCCGTCCTTCTTCTTCAGCTTTCCGATTTCCAGCGCATACCGGGTCCGCTCATTCAGGAGTTTGACCAGCTTCTCGTCAACGTTGTCTATTTTTTTCCGGACCGTTTCCAAGCTCATCATTTCTCCTCTTCTGAGTCATCCTCATCTTCGTCTTCGTCGTCTTCGTCCTCGTCTTCTTCGTCATCCTCATCTTCACCGTCTTCGTCATCCGACGGATCGGACGGATCTTCGTCCGGCTCTAAGGCCGCCGCCGGAGAGGCGGCTTCTTCTGCAGGGACCTCAACCGCGGGAGCCACCGTGGCGGCCGCCTCCTTGGTGCTATCATCCTGTTTTTGGCGCAACGCATCCATCCGGCTCAATTCCGCAATTCCGGGCAGATCCTTGACCTCCTTGAGGCCAAAATGCTCAAGAAACAACGCCGTGGTACCATACAGCATGGGACGCCCGGGCAGCTCGCTTCGTCCGACAATCTTGATCAGCTGCATCTCCATGAGCATGCGGATCACATGATCCACCGCCACGCCACGAACCGCTTCCAACTCGGCGCGGGAGATGGGCTGGCGATAGGCGATGATGGCCAGGGTTTCCAGGGCCGGGCGGGATAACCGGGTCGGCTTGCCGACATTCAGCATATGGCGCACCCAGGGACCGCCGGTGGGATCACTCTGAAAGCGGAAGCCATCGGCATTCTCCACCAGATGCACGCCCGTCTTGCTGGTCTCACATTCCGTCTGCAACTGCCGCAGGCAGGCTTTGAGTTCGGCATCCTTAACCGAGCCATAGACGCCCGCTTCTTCGCGATTGATTTCAGCCGTTTCCTGCAACACTTTCCGGATCGCCCCGACCGACATGGGTTGGCGTGCCGCGAAAATGATTGCCCCGAGGACTTGTTTTAGTTCCACTTGTATTGCCTCCATACCTTGAACCCCTTAAACTTCTGCTTTCGTCACAATCACGATTTCCCCGAAGTCACCATCCTGCTGCGCCATCAACTGGCGCAACCGGATCAGTTCCAGCACGGCCAGGAATGTGCACACGATCTCATTCCGGCTGGCGGCTTTTTCAAACAGGGTCGAAAAGCTCACTTTCCCCTGTGTTTTCAACGTCACCAGCACAAATTCGATCTTATCCGTCACCGTAAACCGCTCGTCATGAATCTCGCCGAACTCCTCGACTTTGACCTTTTTCAGGGCATCATTGAAGGCCGTGATCAGATCAAACAGGCTGACATCGCCCAACCCGATCCCCGGCCCATCGTCCACCCCGGCCGCGGCATCGCTTCCGAGCGCAAAGACGTTTTCCTGAAGGTATTCCCGATGCTGGAGATGGGAGGCCGCCTCCTTGAACTTCTTGTACTCGACCAGCTGCTTGACCAGTTCCCACCGGGGATCCTCCTCTTCCTCCTCAATATCCGGGCGCACATCCACGGGAAGCAACATGCGGCTCTTGATCATCATGAGCGTGGCCGCCATGACAATAAATTCACCGGCAATATTGAGATCCAGCAGCTTCATGAGCGAGAGATACTCCATGTACTGCTTGGTCACCCGCTCAATCGGGATATTGTAGATATCGACTTCGTCCTTCTTGATCAAATACAAGAGAAGGTCAAGCGGCCCCTCGAATACCTCGAGCGACACCTTATAATCATCTTGGACAACCATTTGCGTCATATAAATCCTTTGTGACCTTACGCCAACCCGACGGCCCGGCGGGCGGCCGATAAGGTCTTGCCCGCTTCAACCCGGGCGCGCTCCGCGCCCTCTTTCAGCACCGCCTCCACATAGGCGGGATCCTTCTGGAGCTCTTCCCGTCGTTTGCGGAAGGGCTCGAAATACGACCACACCTTTTCGAACAATGCTTTTTTCGCGGTGCCATAGCCAAACCCGCTGACCCGATACCGCGCATCCATCTCCGCCCGCTCCGCATCCGAGGCAAACAACTTGTACAACGCAAAGATATGGCAGGTTGCGGGATCCTTGGGCTGATCCAGGGGCGTGCTATCCGTCACAATCCGCATGATGCGTGCCTTGGTGTCCTTCTCGCTCCCGAACAGCTCGATCGTGTTGTTATAGGACTTCGACATCTTCTGGCCATCCAGACCGGGCACCACCGCCACGTCATCCCGGATGACCGGCTCAGGGATGGTGAACGTGTCGCCAAACTGAAGATTGAACTTCACGGCAATATCACGCGCCACTTCCACGTGCTGCTTCTGATCACGCCCCACGGGGACCGTGGTGGCCTGCACCTCCAGGATATCGGCCGCCATCAATACCGGATAGGAGAAGAGCGCATGCGAGGCCGCGATCCCCTTCGACGTCTTATCCTTATACGAATGACAGCGCTCCAACAGGCCCATCGGGGTCACGATCGACAACAACCAGGCCAGCTCAACGACCTCCGGCACATCGCTCTGCCGGAAGAATACGGTCCGGCTGGTATCCAGCCCGCAGGCCAGGAAATCAAGCGCCACATCCCGGATATTCTGCCGCAATACCTGGGGATCGGATACCGACGTCAAGGCGTGATAATCGGCAATAAATAGAAAGGCATCCCCCTGCTGCTGCAGGGCCAATGCCGGCTTCATCATCCCGAAGTAATTGCCCAGATGCAACTTGCCCGAAGGCTGAATCCCCGAGAGAATCCTTAATTTTTTCTTTGTTTCCATAAACAGGGGCTTCCTTTATCGATCAAACCGTCAGACCATAGCGAAAGCGCCCGCTTTCATAAAGCGTTTTCCGAAGGCGGATTTCCGTGTCGGCAGATTCCCTGGATGGATTAGGGGTGACCACAACCAGCATCGCTCGATTATCCAACAAACACGCTCATTTATACAATAAAGCGACTCCCGCCTGCGCCATCCTATTTACAGAGTTCCATTACATAAGGAGACACGATGAATCGCGAGAATTTTATAAATTTGGC
Source organism: bacterium (assembly GCA_037128595.1). Classification (NCBI taxonomy): domain Bacteria; species bacterium. The sequence goes on along the minus strand of JBAXWB010000013.1, from coordinate 46,326 downwards.
TAAAAATGATGTGCGGGTCCCCATCGGCATCGATATGATCTTGCATCAGTATCCTGATGTGGAGGCCATTCTCGATAACGGGGAACGGATGGGGCAAGTCCTGCTGGAGGCCGCTGAATTCTACAAAAGCCCGATCGTCATGCCCCACATGGATCTGATGTTGGAAAAGGACCATCTCCTTTCCTTGATTGGCATTCCCGCCGCCGATCGCCCGGCCTATCATTTCCATGACACTCCCACCGACGCCCTGGTGGCGGAATTCAAATCCAAGATCAAAGGCCCGCTCGGTCGCCGGATGGAAGCCCGCAATGACGCCATCCGCTATGTGGCCGCCCATTCGACCCTCCTGCCCATGGGGATTTCGATCGGGCCCTTCTCCCTGATGACCAAGTTGCTGGCGGATCCCATCACCCCGATTTTCCTGTATGGGTCAGGCATCACCGGCGAGATGGATCCTGAAGTCAAGGCCGTCGAAGTCTGTCTCGAGTTGTCCCTGGCGGTCGTGTTGCGCGCCATTGAATCACAACTGGATGCCGGGGCTAAAACGATCATTGTGGCTGAACCGGCCGCCAACACCGTTTATCTCTCGCCCAACCAGATGGCTGAGGGGGCCGATATCTATGACCGGTTTGTACTGACCCCGAACCGGGTCATCCGCAAGTTGATTGCCGACCGCGGGGCGTCCCTGATTTTCCATGATTGCGGCTCACTCACCCCGGCCATGATCAGCCAACTCAATACCCTGCATCCGGAGGTGTTCAGCTTTGGCAGCCCGGTCATGTTATGGGAGGCGGCGGACTTGGTATCGAAGGACACGGTTCTCTATGGGAACCTGCCCTCCAAGCGGTTTATGTCCGACACCCTGATCACCGTGGAACAGGTAAAGGAAATGTCCCGCGACCTGGCGGCCCGCATGAGGGCTAAAAACCACCCCTTCATGCTGGGCACGGAATGCGATGTGCTTTGTGTTCATGAATGCAAAGACGTCATTGCCCGCAAGGTGCATGCGTTCATGTCCTGCACGGTATAAGACAAAGGAGGAGGATGTCACTCGACACCAAACGCTGGCGGATCGCCACTTCCGGGACCTGTCTCCAGATTTGCCTGGGGTCGGTGTATGCCTGGAGTTATTTCCAGATCCCCTTGATGGCCCGGTATCATTGGAGCCATACCCAGGTGGCCTGGGTCTTCAGCCTCGCGATTTGTTTCCTGGGCCTGGCGGCCGCCTGGGGCGGAATGAATCTGGCCAAGTGGGGCCCCCGTCGATTGGCCATCCTGGGCGGACTGCTGTTCGGGATCGGCACCCTGACGGCGGCCCTGGCGTTACACCTTGAGTCACTCGCCCTTCTCTATCTGGGCTACGGGGTGATAGGCGGCACCGGACTGGGCCTCGGCTATGTCACCCCCGTGGCGACAGTGGCCAAGTGGTTCCCCGACAAAAAAGGGTTGGTCACCGGCATGGTGATCATGGGCTTCGGACTGGGTGCCATGGTGATGAGCAAAGGACTGGCCCCAACCCTGATGGCGGCCACGGGTGAAAATCCCGTGTATGTATTTGCCTTGCTTGGCATTTTCTTTCTGATCACGGCCACCGCCTGCGGTGCCGTTCTCGAGAATCCTCCGGCCGGGTATCACCCGGCCGGATATACGGCCCCCATCAGTGCCATCAGCCCAGTAGGTCAGGACTCTGTCCCTCTCAGCGCCTATTTGCTTTCCCGGCGATTCCTGACCATGTGGGGGGTCTTTTTCTGCAACATTGTGGCCGGCATCTCCATCATCGGATTTCAGTCCCCCCTGTTACAGGACCTGCTTAGTAAAAAGGACCCGTCCCTGACCCAGGCCGCCCTGGTATCGGCGGGCGCCACCCTGATCGCAGTCAGTTCCCTCTTTAACGGGATAGGCCGTTTATTGTGGGGCTGGCTCTCGGACCGCATCGGGCGCATTGAGGTGTTCCGCCTGATGCTGGCCACCCAGGGCGTGGCCTTCCTGGTGTTGTCCAGGGCCGATACCCCCTGGCTGTTTGCCGCACTGGTGTGTTATGTCCTGCTCTGTTATGGCGGCGGCTTCGGGGCCATGCCGGCATTTGTGCTGGACGTGTTCGGGGGAATGCGCATGCCGCTGGTGTATGGCACCATTCTCACCGCCTGGTCGGCGGCGGGGATGGTGGGTCCGCAGATCGTGGCCTGGCTGAAGGATCACTATGCCCAACAAGCGGGTCCGGTGTCATTTCTCGTGGGCGCAGGCTTTCTGATTCTGGGTCTGGCCCTGTCATCGGGATTGACCGATCAGCCGTTCGCCCTGCGGGTCCCTGCGGCCCGGAAAGGGGCCCTGCTTAAGAAGGTAGTGGGGGTGAAATCATGCTAAGGGAGGCCTTATTAAAGGGTGAATTCGTCGTCACCTGTGAATTTGTTCCCGGCCGGGGCAAGGAAGGGGCCAGTCTGGACGCGGCGCTACTTTTTGCACGGGAGGCCGCCGGCTCACTCCCTAAAATCCATGCCGTCAGCCTGACTGATAACCCGGGCGGAAACACCGCCATGATTCCGGATGCCCTCGCTCCTGACATTCTCAAAACGGGCTTGGACGTACTGATCCATTTCTCGTGCCGCGACATGAACCGGAATGCCATGGAATCACGCCTGATGGCCCTGGCCCGGGCGGGCGCCAATAACCTCCTGGTCATTTCAGGCGATTACCCGTCGGGCGGTTTTGAGGGAAATGCGGCCAGCGTGTTCGATCTCGATTCGGTTCAAGCCATTAAATATATCCACACGCTGAATGCGGGCCTTGAAGTTCCCGGCGCCAAAAAAGGGACCATCTCCAAAATTCCGCCAACCCATTTCCTGACCGCGGCCGCCGTGTCGCCGTTCAAGGCGACCGAAGCGGAACTGCTCACCCAGTTTTTCAAACTCGACAAGAAAATCGCGGCGGGGGCCGACTACATCATCCCGCAACTCGGCTATGACATGCGCAAGTTTCTTGAAATCAAACGGTATCTGCGGAGTCGGGGATTGAACACCCCCGTTCTTGGAAATGTCTATGTCCTGAGTCTGGGCGCCGCCAAAACCATGAACGCCGGACTGGTGCCGGGCTGCGTGGTCACCGACGAACTCCTGCGCGTGATCGAGGAGGAATCCAGGGATCCCGACAAGGGAAAATCCAAACGTCTCGAGCGGGCGGCCAAGATGGTGGCCATGTTCAAGGGCATGGGCTTCAATGGCGTTCATATCGGCGGGTTCGCCCTGAAACCGGAGGACTTCAAATTCATCGTCTCCCGCGCCACTGAACTGGAAGCCCGATGGACGGACTATATTCCCGAGGTGTCATTCGGCCGGGTGGGTGAATACTATGCCTTTCCCCCGCCTGTCAGTTACGCCTCCCCCGGCCCTGATGAGGATGTGATCAACCGAATTGAAAAGGGGCAACGCATCTGGAGCTATGAACTCTCCAAACTCTTTCATCGGCTCGTCTTCGAGCGGAGCAGCCTCCTCGCCCGCCTGTTAACCCGTTACTACCAATGGATCGGCGATACCTCCGCCCTCGCCCGCCTCTCGCACGCCAACGAACTCGCCACCAAGATGCTGTTGTACGGGTGTCAGGACTGCGGCGACTGCGCTCTGGCCGATATGGCCTTCTGCTGTCCCAAGGGTCAATGCGCCAAGCAGCAACGCAATGGTCCCTGTGGCGGGAGCGCCAAAGGCATGTGCGAGGCTTATCCGGACCAACGCCCGTGTGTCTGGACGCGGGTTTATGACCGCAAGAAAAGCGATGGACAGCTGGAGGAGATGAGGACAACCTACATTCCCCCGCAAAAATCACAACTGGCACACAGCTCCGGCTGGTCGAATTACTTTCTCAACCGGGATCATTCCGCCAAACCCGGAAAGCGTGGTTTATCTTCCTAAATCTTCCAGCGTGATGGCGCTCACGGAGGAGCGGACAAGGTCCGCCTGACCCAGCAGGTTGGCGGGAAAGGTGGAGGCCACCGCCACACACCGCATCCCCGCCGCTTTCGCGGCGGCAATCCCGTTAACGGCGTCCTCGACCACCGTACACTGCGCCGGGCTCACCCCGAGGCGGCTGGCCGCCATCAGGAAAATGGCCGGATCGGGTTTACGACGCTCCACATCCTCCGCCGTCACAATGGCCGGCCACATGGCAGGGGGCAATCCGATCTTATTCAAGTTAGCCTCGATTTTGATGCGATCGGCACTGGAGGCCACTGCGCAGAGCCACCCCGCCTCACGGCATTTCCCGACCAGTTCAACCGCGCCAGGAAAAGCCTCCAGCCGCACCGGCACCATCTCCAAATAGAGTTCATACGTGCGCGCCTTGGCCTCGACGAGGTCAAGCGCCACCCCGTATTTCTCCGCCACGCCCCCCAGATAGCGGTTCTCTCCCGTGCCGACAAACGGATGAAAATCCTCAGGCTGGACCGTGACGCCCCGTTCCCGGAACATCGCCATGGCCGCCTCACAGATCAACGGCTCGGAATCCGTCAGCACACCGTCCATGTCAAAAATGATTGCTCGCATATAAACCGCTTTCGATTGAATCGTTATAAGCCTATTCATACATGAAAGGGTAGTCGCACCACAAGACCGGACAATAACCCCTTGTCACGACGGCTCGGCAGGGACGCCTCGCCCTACCTAATGGGGACATTAAACGAGAGCGGCGTCTGGTGGCTCTGCCGGTATTCAAGGGCCGTTACCCCCATCTCTAGCCGGAAGCGCCGTGAAAAATAGAGCGGGTCGCTGAACCCCAGAATCCCGGCAATTTCGCCCGCCTTCAGTCGCGTTTCCACCAGAAGCCGACAGGCCTCCTCCATTCTTAAGCGCATCACATAACGGGCAGGCGGCTCCCCCACCCCCCCGGCCCATCTCCGGCGGAAAGTGGACGCCGACAGCCCATGCAGGCGGGCCAGCGCATTAAAATCATGATCCTCGAGAAACCGGGCTTTAACCGTGTCGCGAATTTCAAAAATGGCCCGTTCTTCCGGGGAGATGGACCTCCGGGTTTCACCCAGAATGCTTTCCAACAGCATGAATTCACACAAGCGGTCAATGCGGTCAGCAAAGCCATCGTCCTGCCCGCTGTCATCCACCTGCTTCAATTCCCGGATCAGGGCGCGCGTGGGCCCTGTATCCTTAATGTTCCAGGCAGGGACGTCGCGCCGGATCAGCCCCATCTGTTCCAGGGCAGGAATCCGGTCCGGGTGGTAGATAAGGAATAACTCTTCCCATTCTGCCCAATCCCCGCTAGGACCATACTCCATCATCATCCCGGGCGCCTGTGTGATCACGCAGGGCGCCTGCACCGGCCAACATACCCCCTCGCGCCAATACTCTCCTCCTCCACTGAGGATGAATGAGAAGTTGAAGGTAGTGAACCGGCGCCGGATCCACTCCTTTTTGTGCGGGACATACCCGATATTATCCACGGATACCCCTGAGGGGAACCGGCGGGGGAGATGCCCCACATGCATTAAGTGTTTGAAAAAATAGTCCATAACAAAGATCATAATGTGCATTGTTATTATGTCAACGTATGAGTAGTTTGACAAAAAAAGGGAGACTCAGCGTGACTCAAACCAACATTGGCGTTATCGGGTGCGGCAATATCAGCGGGGCCTATTTTAAAGCCGGACTAACCTTCAAGAATCTTAAAATTGCGGCGTGCGCGGATTTGGACCCGGCGCGGGCGAAAGCCAAGGCGGAGGAATTTCATATTGCCAAGGGCTGCACGGTCAAGGAATTGCTGGCGGATCCGGAGATCGACATTGTGGTCAACCTGACCATTCCCAAGGCCCACGCGGAAGTGGCGCTGGCCGCTCTCGCCGCCGGGAAGCATGTCTATGGCGAAAAACCGCTGGCCGTCTCCCGCCGGGATGGACAAAAGATTCTGGCAATGGCCAAAGCCAAAAAACTCCGCGTCGGCTCCGCGCCCGATACCTTTTTCGGTGGCGGCATCCAGACCTGCCGGAAGTTGATTGATGATGGCTGGATCGGCACCCCCGTGGCCGCCTCGGCCTTCATGATGTGTGCCGGTCATGAGAGCTGGCACCCGCAACCGGAATTCTATTACGACCTGGGCGGCGGACCGATGCTGGACATGGGCCCCTACTACCTGACGGCACTCATCAACCTCCTGGGCCCCATCACCCGCGTGAGCGGCTCGGCCCGCACCACGCATGCCGAACGCATGATTACCAGTCAACCTCAATACGGCAAGATCATGAAGGTCAAGGCACTGACCCACTACGCCACGGTGCTGGATTTCGCCCAGGGCGCGATCGGGTCCATGATCATGTCATTCGACTGCAAGGCCGCGCAAGTGCCGCGCATCGAGATTTATGGGACCGAAGGCACCCTGAGCGTCCCGGATCCGAATACCTTCGGCGGGCCTGTCCGCATCGGCGGCAAAGGCAAGGAGTGGCAGGAGGTCCCCCTGACGCATGGCTATACGGAGAACAGTCGCAGCATCGGGGTGGCCGATATGGCCAATGCCATCCGGTCCGGGCGTCCCCACCGCGCGAGTGGTGAACTGGCCTTCCATGTCCTTGACGCCATGGAGGCGGCCGCCGACGCCTCGGCGAAAGGCAAAGCCATCACGCTCACCAGCACCTGTCAACGTCCTGCGGCTCTCCCGATGGGACTGTTGCCCGGAATGCTTGACGCTTAATGTCACAACACGAAAGAATAAAATTAATGAAAAAAGCACTTATGGTTTGGGGCGGCTGGGATGGACACACCCCCAAGGCGTCCGTAGATGTATTTGCCCCTCTTCTGGCGGCACGCGGGTTCGAGGTAACAGTGGCAGATAATATGGCCGGTTACGCGGACAAAGACCTGATGGCGGCCCAGGACTTGATTGTCCCGTGCTGGACCATGGGAAAGATTGAAAAGGCTCAGGCGGAAGGCCTCTTGGCCGCGGTACGGGCCGGGGCGGGAATTGCCGGCTGGCATGGCGGCATCATCGACTCATTCCGGGAGCACACGGAGTACCAGTGGATGACCGGAGGACAGTGGGTGGCGCATCCCGGCAACTGCATTCCCTCCTGCAAAATCGAGATTATGGACCCTCAGCATCCCATTGTGAAGGGCTTAACGCATTTCGCCATTCCCAACACTGAACAGTATTTCATTCACGTGGATCCCAGTGTTCATGTCCTGTGTCGCACGGTCTTCAGCGGCGAGTATGGCGAGCCTGATCTTTACAAGGCGGGCACCGTCATGCCCTATGCCTACACCAAGACCTGGGGCAAAGGCCGCGTGTTTGTGGCCTGCTGGGGTCACACCAATAAAGACTTTGAGGTTCCCGAAGCCCGCGAAATTGTCCTGCGCGGCATGCTCTGGGCCGCACGATAGTCCCGATAAAAAAAGCTCCAACCTTGCCGGTCCGTCGTGTATGCTGTATTTCAAATCATGATTTACAGACTAATCATACTTAGCGGGGATCGGCGAGGTGAGCAAATTACGCTCACCCGTGAGCCCATGATTATCGGCCGGGCGGCCACCTGTGAAATCCGGCTGAGTGACCCGGAAATCGCGTTGTCGCATGCTGAAATCGCACACCCCGACGATGGCATTTTTATCCGCGATCTCGGGTCCATGAACCGGCTCCTGATCAATAACCGGGAGGTCCATGAGGCCCACCTGAAACACGGGGACGTCGTGGAAGTCGGACATACCCGCTTTTTGATTCAGGCTTATGTCCAGGCCGAGGTTGAGCGGGAGAGTGAGGCGGAGGATCAGGAGGAGAAGGCGAATCGCCGCAAACCGTGGATTTTCGGTGGCGGCATGATCCTGTTGGTGGGCTTTCTGCTCATCTTTATTCCCCGCTGCGAGCACCACATCCTCGCCCCCAGGGTTCCCCCGGTAAAGCCTGCACCAGTTCAACGGCCTCAGCCGACCGCCCTGCCGGAAGTCAAACCGCCCACCCCTGCCGTGAGCAACGCTCTCCCTCCCCCTGAAACGGTCAAAAAACAGCCCGTCGAGACCCCTCGCCCTGCCGAACCCCGGGCGGCGATGACGGTTAAGGAGCCGCCTCCGGCTGAGCCGGTGGTGATCAAGCCTGTGATCACGCCCCCTCCGGAACCCACCCCGGAGAAAGCACCTCCCCGGGAAAAGGCTAACCCGGCGAGTGCGGTCATCGCGGCTTCCGAAAAGGAACTTGAAGACGCAACAAGGGTTCTGAGTGGAATCGGAACGACCCGTACGACGAACGCCATACTGACTCCCGTGCCTATATCCCCCCCCGCCACCAACCTGATCAAAATCGCGAGTGTTGAGATCAATAAGTTTCCGGAGACCGATCAGTTCAGGGAAATGAGGCTGCTCACGATCCGGCTGATCGCCACGGAATTACAGAAGGAACTGTCCCCCGAAGCCGTAAAGGTGGAGGTGATCTTCGTAAATCAGGACACGCATTCCGGGCAGCTCATCCCGGCCTCTCCCCAGGGGACACCGGCGAACGTGTCCGTGCAGGGAAAATGGCTCGCCACCGAACAAAAAACGGCGGTGGCTTCTTATGTGGTACTTGCCACCCAGCCCCCTACCGTGCGCACGTCCCGCTATTACGGATTTCATATCAGCGTCTATTATCAGGGAATCCTTCAAGCTGAACTCAGCCAGCCCAGGGATCTGCCTGCCACATTCGATTCCCCCGCCCCAGAGGGGGGCAGCCCACCACCGGCGCCCTGACAGCCGGACACCCTGTCGGATAGATCATTATGCGAGAGAAAATTTCAGCGTGTGTTTTAGCATTCAATGAAGAAAAGAAAATCGGACAGTGCCTCAACAGCCTGACCTGGTGCGATGAACTGATTGTACTCGACAGCTTCAGCACGGATCGCACCGTGGAAATCTGTCGCCAGTATACTGATAAGGTGTATCAGCGACAATGGCTGGGCTACGTGGGCCAGCGCAATACGGTCCGAAGTTTTGCGCAACATCCCTGGATCCTGTTTATGGACTCCGATGAGGAAATGTCCCCCGCTCTGCGTGACGAAATCCTCGTGGCGCTGGACTCTGAAAACACCCGGATCATCGGTTACGAATTTCCCCGCCAGGTGTTCTATCTGGGCCGTTGGATCCGCCATGGCGAATGGTATCCTGACGTCAAACTGCGCCTTTTCAAAAAAGACTACGGACGGACCGAGGGCCAGGAGCCCCATGACAAAGTCGTCGTGCGCGGCCCCGTCAGGCGCTTGAAGAACCCTATCTGGCACTACACCTATGATGATCTCGCCGACCACATCCATACGCTCAACCGGTTTTCAACCATCACGGCCCAACAGCGCTTTGTGCAAGGCCGCCGGTTCCATTGGATCGAAATGATCATCCACCCCCTGGCCCGTTTTTTCAAGGGCTACTTCCTTAAACAGGGATTCCGGGATGGGAAACATGGCCTGACGATTGCCCTCATGTCTTCCTACGGCGCCTTCCTCAAGTACGCCAAACAATGGGAACTCACCCTGAAGCACACGCAGTACTACCGGGAAATGCCCGACCGCACGACCATGAAGGATGGAATTCAGTGAGACCGAAGTGCCGGTTGATTCACGTGTTGGCGTGGTTGAGCCTTCCCCTGATATCCCGTGCCGCCGAACCGCTGGCACTGGATGAGGCGATCCAAACGGCCCTGCACCATAATGCCCGGCTGGCCTACGGCAGTCTGGCCGTAGACCGGCAGCGCATGGGAGTCACCTCAGCCCGGCAGGAATTCGACCCGGAACTTTCCCCGAACGGGACCCTGAACAACACCGAGGGTAACTCAGACTGGCGTTCAGGCATCAGGGCACATAAGAAATTCCTGTGGGGCACCGAAATCGGCCTGGGCGCAGAAACCACCCACTATCCCACGGTCGTGGATGAGGCGTGGCGCTCAGCCATCAAACTGGACGTCAGGCAGCCGTTGTTCAGGGATTTTGGGCGACTGGTAAACGAAGAAGGAATCACGGCCGCCAGTGAACGGCTCCGCGCCGAGGAACGCCGCTGGGAACTGCAAAAAGCAGACATCATTGTGGACGTGGTGCGTTCATTCGAAACCATTATCCGCCTCCAGAAACAAATTGACTGCGACAAGGCCATTCTCGAACGGACCGATAAACTGCGTGAGTTGACCCGCATCCGCGAGCGGCAGGGGCGTGCCTCACACGTGGATACGCTGCGAATCGAGTTACTCTATGGACAGGCCCAATCCCGGCAGGAGGCCCACCGGGAAGAGCTCTTTTCCGCCACTCGTGAACTCGCCGAACTACTCGGCTTTCCGCCTGAAAAACCCATCACCCTGGCGCCAGCCCCCCTGCTCGACCTGGATGTCCCCCCCATGGAAATCGCCATCCAGACCTCGTTCAGCAACCGCCTCGATTTCGCTCAATCCATTGACGATTACCGGAGCCTGCAACGCCAGGTTAAACTGGCCAGACACAAACTCGAACCTGCCCTCTACATGGTGGCTGAAAGCCAGCAATATGGGCAGGATACCGATTTTTCAGACTCACTCACCCTCGATAAGAACCTCTGGACCGTGGGACTGGCCGGCCAGATGGATTTGCTGCAACACCGCGATAAAACGGCAGTGTCCACATCCGAATTGGACGTCGAGGCGGGTTGGGCCGCCGTTCATATCAAGATGAGAACCCTGGCACGTGAAATCCAGCAGGCTGTTTCAGCCTACCGGCAAGTCCGTGCTGAATTCGCCATTGCGGGCCGGAATTACGAAGCGGCCCAGGCCCGGACTGAACTTGCCGGCCGGCTGTTCGCCATGGGGCGGGGCGACAACTTTGCCGTCTCTGATGCCGAAACCGCCTTTATTGACGCCGAGTCGTCCCTCCTTTCAACCCGGGCCCGGATCTGCATGACCGGGTACAACCTTCTACGTCTGATGGGCACTCTCACGGATGCCCCCCCCTCCCTTAAACCCCGCTTCACGGATCTCCCCTTATGAAAACACTCATCCTGTTATGGTGCGCAGTCATCCTCGCCGGCGGTTGCGGAAACCCGACCGCCACCGAATCGGTTACCCGGGACGAACCCCTGGTGATTCACGGCCCGCTCACCGTATGGACTCCCTGCGATGGCACCCTCGAAGCCCGGCACGTGGAAACTATCCTCTCGCGATTTCAAGGACGCGCCACCCTCATCGAATTAGTTCCGGAAGGGGCGCAAGTTAAGCGGGGCGACCTTCTTGTGCGCATGGATGGGTCCCAGTTGGAAACGGATCTCGTTAAACTGAAAAGCGAATCTGCCCGGGCTGAGGCTGAATTAGATGCCCTGGAACAGGCGACGATCCCCTTGGAAATGCAGGATTTCGATATTCAACTGAATGACATCCAATACCAGTACGCCACGGAAAAACAGATCCTCGCCGACACCCGCGAGTTGGTTGATCGCAACCTGGTTTCACGCCGGGAGATTGATCAGCAGGAATCCAAACTGGCCGGACTGGAGGCCAAAACGGCCCAAATCAAACAGCACCGGACACTTGCTACCGCCCACCTGCACCCGGCCAAACTCACCCAAGCCCGGGCGGCGGTAGAGGCGGCGCGCCAGCAAATGGCACTGGCGCAACAACAATTCACCAACTGCGTGATCACCGCCCCTTCAGACGGGTTGGCCGTCTACCTCCCCCTGCATATCGGTACTGAATTCAGGTCGGTCCGGATTGGCGACACCCTCTACCCCAACCAGCCGTTCCTCTGCATTCCGGATATGAATGAATTCATTGTCCCCTGTTTCATCCCCGAATCGGATCTGGCACGTGTCCAGACTGGCCAACCCGCCCTTGTCACGCCACTGGCATATCCTGACCTCCATCTGGCCGCAACAGTGGAGAGCATCGGCCTCATGGCGCAAGCTCAACCCGGCTACCCGGCCTGGCAGAAATACTTCCGGATGGTGGTCCGCATCGATCAATTGGACGAGCGGCTGCGGCCCGGTATGTCGCTGCATGTTGAAGTGCGATCCTATACCCGGGCCGATGCCACCTTGATCCCGCGAGCGGCCGTCCAGTGGGATCAGGGCAAGGCCTCATGCCGGGTACGCACCTTCAAGGGAAGTGAACCCCGCTTTCTGAAAATAGGGTGGAGTGATGCCCGGCATCACGAAGTCATTGAAGGCGTCACCCCCGGCGATCGGCTCATCCTGCCATGACCCCATCCCGCCCACTCCCCATTCTCACCCTGACGGATGTATCCAAGTCCTTCGCGACGCCTCATGGCTCCACCCGGGTGCTCCAGTCTGTCACCCTCGCGATCTATCCAGGCGAGTTTGTCGCCCTTACCGGCCCCTCCGGTTCCGGGAAAACGACCTTCCTGAACCTGGCCGCCCTTCTGGATCGTCCGACTTCCGGCACCATCCTGTTTGGGGGACAGGAGGTGTCGGCGCTGGATGAACCCGGGATGAACCGGTTACGCAAACACCGGATTGGAATGGTGTTTCAACGGTTCTGCCTCCTAAGCCACCGGACGGTGCTGGAAAATGTCCTTTTCCGATTCCGCTACCTCGATGTCCCGCGGGCCCGGGCGGTAAGCCTCGCGCGACAGGCCCTTGAGGAAATGAACCTCACCCCGCATGCCGACCAGCCGGCGCGGCTTCTTTCGGGCGGGGAAATGCAACGCACGGCGATCGCCCGCGCCGTGGCCGAACCACCCGACCTGCTCCTCGTCGACGAGCCCACCGGGAACCTTGACCGGGATTCCGCGGAAGGCGTGATGACCTGTTTCCAGAAGCTGAACCGGCGTGGAATCACCATCCTTCTGGCCACCCATAACCCAGCCCTTTTAAAATACTGTAACCGGAGTCTCGTCTGCCGGGACGGAACGGTTATTGAAACGCCATTGACGGAGTAACCTCATGCGCTGGATGGCTCTCATACATGACATTGGCGAAGGCACCCGCGCCCAACCGGCACGCGCGGGACTCTCGTTTGCCAGCCTCTCCATCGGCATGGCGGCTCTGGTATCCCTGCTGGCCATTCTGGGCGGGGTCCATCAAAAAACACACCTGATGATCAGGGAACTGGGTGTTAACGTGTTCGGGCTCGTCCAACCCCCGGAGACGTCACACCCGATGGAACGCTCCCTGCTTTCCCGCCTACACTCCGAGTGTCTCGCCGTCAATCTGCCGGAAGCCATCGTCACAGGATTGCGACTTGAGGATGCCACGGCGGCGGGACTTCCCCCGGGTGCGGTCCTCGCGGCAACGGACGAGACACTCTTTCAAGTCCGCCCCTGGCGCATCGTTCAGGGCCGCCCCTTTGACACCACGGACATCCGGGACCGGTCCCGGTGCGCCATCGCTAGCACCGCCTTGGCCCAGGCGATGACCCTCGCAGTCGGCGGTACGGTGCGCCTCCGGAACGTCCCTTTCCGTGTGATCGGGATTGCGGAAATCGACACCGGCACACTCGAAGCCAGCGATACCCAACGCGCCGTGACGCCCGGGAACCGCCTGCTGTTGGTCCCATGGAGCGTGCCCGCCTGCTGGTCCACTGCACCGGTGCCCGCCGCCACCCGGCTGGACTCCATCTTCATCAAGGGATCGGTCCCCGCTCATTTCGATGCCCTGATCCGGCGGACGGAAACGTTGATGCTTCAGCCGGACCAGACCGTGGAAGGGCTTTCATGGGTCACCCCACAAACCCTGGTCCATCGCCTCATCCGTTACCAACGGCTGATCATGTTGGCAGGCGGAACGATTGTTTGCCTCTGCCTGATTCTGGGAGGCCTGACCCTGACCAGTCTGCTCCTGACAGGGGTCCAAACCCGCGTTCCTGAGATCGGCTTGCGCCGCGCGCTGGGCGCCTCCCCATCCGATATTGGCATCTTGTTCATGTGCGAAGCCTTGTTAATCACCCTGGCCGCCACCCTGGCCGGCACGGGGGGCGCCTGGATCCTCCTGAAGCTCACCCTGGCCTGGAGCCCCCTCCCCATCCACCTCGGTTCTGCCGTTCTCGCCATTCCTCTCCTGTCGGGCTTGTTTCTTGGCGTCGTATTCAGCTACTGGCCCGCCCGTGCCGCCGCCCGGATTTCCCCCTCCGAGGCGTTGAGGAATGAGTAAGGCCCCGGAATTTATCTTCTTGCCGCCCCCCTTGAATCAGCTTACCTTTTTCGGTGGATCTATTTTATTGTACGAAGGAAGTCTGTCATGAAGTGGAAATACTCACGTTTAATGCAATTATCTTTGGTTGTCCTGTTCGGAGCCCTAGCGGCGCGTCCGGTTTCAGCGGAAGCCCTCCAGATCGAACATTCCCCCATCACCCTGGCGGTAAAGGGGCAGGAGGTCCTTTTCCGGGCACTGGTGAAATCAGGGGACCAACCTGTGAAAACGGTCACCCTGTACTATGCCGTCTCACGTGATGCCGCCCCTTATAAAGTCGCCATGCAACACTCGGGAGCAGGCTGGTTCACGGGGACCTTGTCTGCGGACATAACCACCGGGCTTAACCAGATCCTTTACTATATCGAAGCACGGAATGCCGCAGATGCCACCGTGGAAACCCCCTGGTACACTATCGCGGTGAAAAACACCGGGTCCCCAGCGGCAACCTCGCCAGCACCGGAAGCGAAAGGCCATTCATGGACCAAACCCGCCCTGATTGCCGGCGGAGTCGTTCTGGCCGGCGGGGCAGTCCTCGCGTTGGCGGGCGGCGGTGGGGGGGGCGGTGGAGGCAGCAGTTCTTCTGATGGCACCACCACGAATGCCGCCGGCACCTACAATGGAAACGTCACCCTCTGCGTCCAGCCGCCAGGCAGCAGCTCCAGTTGCTCTGCGCATAGCATGTCGATCTCGATCGATGCAAATAACCTGGTCAGTAGCGATACCCTGTCTGAAGGCCACCATCTCGAAGGCAGGCTTTCAGGAGCCAACTTCCTTCTGGTCACCTCCGTAACGGAAACCAACGGGACGGGCGAAATTCAATATCTGGGCACAGTGATCAATAACCGTATCGCAGGCTCCATTCAGGGAACCCTGACCACTCCCACAGGAACCGGCACCTATTCGGGAAATTTTAGTGCCATTAAGTAAAGCCACTCTGCGCGCTCCCCCTCATGAACCGTATCCCACCCATGATCCGTGAACCCGGCCGCGACATTCCGGTCGTGCTTGAAACCGATATCTGTGTCATCGGGGGAAGTTGCACGGGAGTGTTTGCCGCCGTCCGCGCCGCCCGCCTCGGGGCAAAGGTGGCCATCATCGAAAAACAAAATTGTTTCGGGGGAGTGGCCACGGCCGGATCCGTTAACATCTGGCACAGTCTCCGGGATACCACCCAACAACGCCCCATCATCGGCGGCCTCACCCTTGAAGTCATTGAACGGCTGAAAAAACGGGACGCAGTGACTGAAACCGGCGACTGGATCAATGCGTACCGGCTCAACACCGAGGAGTTAAAGATTGAGTTGGATGAACTGGTGATGGAACACCACATCACACCCTTTCTCCACACCTTCTATACCGCCCCAATCACGCTTGGGCCGGAACTTCAAGCGGTGATCATCGAGAACAAAAACGGGCGTCAGGCCATCCGGGCACGCTATTTTGTGGATGCGACCGGGGATGCCGATCTGGCGCTTGATCTGGGGTTGCCGTCCGAATCCCCCTCCTCCCTGCAACCTCCCACCACCTGTTCGAAGCTATACGGGCTCAGAAACCTGGGCCCGTTCGACTGGCAAGCCGCCGTACACGAGCACGGCCATGAGTTCGGACTTAAAAAAGACTGGGGCTGGGGCTCCCCCATTCCCCACCTTCCCGATATTGAACTCCGGGCCGACACCCACGTCTTTGGAGCCGATACCTCTCTCGGGGATCAGCTGTCCTACGCGGAAATCGAGGGGCGCCGTCAGGTGCGCGCCATCATGGATGTGATCCGGAAATACGGCCCCCCCGACTCACCGGTCACCCTGGTCGACCTGGCGGCAACCATTGGGGCACGTGAAACAAGACGCATAACCACCGCATATCGGATCACAGGTGATGATGTGCTCTACGGGCGGCCTTTCCCGGACTCCATTGCCAACGGATCCTACCGGGTGGACATCCACCATTCAGCCGGGCCGGGCATCACATTCCGCTATCTGGACGGGAGCGAGGAGATTATTACCGAACGAGGCCAGCCGGCGCGCAAGGCCCGATGGCGGGAACCCATAGCTGAAAATCCAACCTTCTATCAAATTCCTTTCAGGAGTCTTGTCCCGGGACGTATCCCCAATCTCGTCCTCGCCGGCCGCATGTTGGATGCGGACCCCCTCGCCTTCAGTGCGCTCAGGGTCATGGTCAACATGAACCAGACCGGCGAAGCGGCCGGGGTCGCCTGTGTAATGGCGCTGGAAAAGAACACCTCGATTGGTGACGTGGACCCGAAGGCCCTCCGGCAACGACTTTCCGCCGGTGGCTCCCTGATTGCCGGGCAACCTTAAACGGCGTCCAGGTATTCCCGTACCGTCTGGACAAGTTTGGACGGAGGAAATGGTTTTTGCAGAAACTGCCGGCCTTCGCGCAAGTTCAGACCGGTCCCCGCTACTTCTCCGGAATAGCCACTCATGTAGATGACCTTGAGCCCGGGCTTTTCGGCCCGTAACTGATCAGCCAGTTTGCCTCCTGAAATCCCCCCGGGCATAATGATATCCGTCACCAGTAAATCGACCTCAAGATGATGCTCACGCCACACCTTGAGAGCCTCCGCCCCATCGGACGCTTCCAGCACATGGTAACCACTATGCTTCAAAATACGAACCGCCAGCGTTCTCAATGACTTCTCATCTTCCACCACCAGAATCGTTTCAGTTCCCCCATTTACGCTCACGAGTGCCGCTGGCTCGTCACCAACCTGCTTTGTCATCAACAATCGTGGAAAATAAATAAAGAAGGCCGTGCCCTGACCCACTTCGCTTTCAACGACCACCCAGCCATGATGCTGCTCCACAATCCCATGCAAGGTGGCCAGCCCCAGGCCAGTCCCTTTGCCTGCCGCTTTGGTGGTGTAGAACGGTTCAAAAATATGTGACAGATGTTCCTGCGATATGCCGAATCCGTCATCCCGCACGGTCAGGAGAACAAAATCCCCAGCCTTGCCCTTGTGGGCTTTGGCCGAGAGTTCATCCACGACGCAGTTACCCAACTCCATAGTGAGATGACCGCCCTCCGGCATGGCGTCACGGGCATTCACCGCCAGATTCAGCAGAACCTGCTCAATCATCCCTGAATCGCCCCACACCAGCATATCATCAGGCGCCAAGCGGGTTTGCAGCACAATGTCTTCGCCAATGATCCGCTGGAGCATCTTGGTAACCCCGACCACCACATCGTTAAGATCCAATGTGCGCATCTGCATGACCTGACGGCGACTGAAGGTCAGCATCTGCCGGGTGAGGTTGGCGCCCCGTTCAGCGGCCTGGATAATTTCATTGAGCCCTTCGGTCTGGGCCGGCGTGGCATTGGCATCATCGCTCAGCTCCGACGCATTCATGAGGACGACCGCAAGAATGTTGTTGAAATCATGCGCCACCCCACCTGCCAGGCGGCCAATCGCCTCCATTTTCTGGGCTTGGAGAATCTGCTGTTCCAGTTGCGACTCACGGGTGATATCGCGTTTCACGCCAACAAAATTAACGATCTTTCCCGCGGCATCCAACACCGGGGAGAGGCTGGCATCCTCCTCATAAATTGTCCCGTCCTTACGCTTGTTTGTGATGCGGCCTGTCCATACCTTGCCAGCATTCAAAACCTCCCACATATGACGGTAGAACTCCGCATCATGCTTTCCGCTTTTCAATATTCGCGGATTCTGACCAAGGGCTTCCGTGAGGGTATAGCCCGTGGTCTTCTCAAACGCGGGATTGGCGTAGAGAATGGCGCCGTCGGCATCCGTGATGACGACGGTCTCCGCCGCCTGCTCGACGGCGGTTGCCAACCGGGCATTCGCTTCGTTCAGTTTCAAACGCTGGGTGATATCGGTAAAAATCGTGGCGAACCAACCCGGCTTGGGGGAATACACTGAAATGGTAAACTTCTTATTGAGCACAGGATTCTCAGTCTCAAACGTGCACGGGGTCCCCGTCCGGACCACGCGGTCATAAATATCCAAAAAAGGAGCGGTATCGACATGATAGAGTTCTGTCGCGAGTCGCCCAAGAGCTTCAGTGACGGCGATCCCTGTTTGCTTTTCAAAGGCAGGATTGACATCCACAATCCGGTAGTTCACTGCCTTTCCATTTTGGTCACAAATGATCTCATGCAGGGCCACGCCCTCGGTCATGTTGTCAATCAGCGAGTGGTATTTACTCTCGCTCTCCATTAAGTACTGCTCTGCCCGTTTCCGCTTGGTGATATCATGGCCTTGCGCGATGGCCGCCATGGGGGTTTTGCCATCCGCCGCATAAATGGTGGCCGAGTTCCATAACACGGTCCGGAGAGAGCCATCGCAATGCTGAATACTGATCTCCACCGACTCCCACCGTTCACCCCCCAGTGTTTTCCTGATCAACTCCATGGAATTAGCGACTTGCGCGGGCGGGAACAGAATCTCCAATGGCCCCCCCACGACGTCCACTGCTTTTCGCCCGGTAAGTGACTCGAACGCCTCATTGAACCGGGTGATATGGAATTGCGGATCCCAGACAATGATCGGGGCGTTGGCGTGGGTAATCAGATTCTCCAGATACTCCTTGGCTTCCCGGACGCTATCCACCGACGACACTTGTTCCTTGTAGAACAGGAGACGCTGTCGTCGCCAGATCAAGCTCACAAACGCCCCTGCACATAAGATCAACGCCCCCACCATGACGACCACCTGCCAAAGCCGTTCCCTGATCGGGGTATACACTTCCGCCGAATCCATACGTGCGACCAACGACCAGGGTGAGTCAGGGATGGTTCGCAAGGCGGCCACCACCGGTACCCCACGGTAATCAATCCCATCCATGATGCCTTCCACCCCGCGGGCCGCCTGAGCAGCCGGCAGAGCGGGACGATCGATAGGTTCACGCAAATTCAACGCGGTATTCGTGTCAAACCGGAGTTTATTCAGAAACACCACTTCACTCCCTTCACGGCGAACAAGCAACGTTTCGGCACTCACGCTAAGAGTTGGCCAACGGCTAATGAAAGGATACAGATAGACTTCCGGGTCAATACGCATCACCAGCAACCCCAGCGACCGATTCGTATCAGCTGCATCGAAGATAGGCACCAGTACATCCAAATAGACGCGTTGATCGTATTCGTTCCGGTAGAAATCACGGAACATCACACAACGGGCACTTAAAAGCTCCGGTATATGCTGCGCGACAAATGGATCCACCGTTGTGCGATTGGAAGGGACCGTCAGCCGATTGACCCCCTGGGTATCGAACAAGACAAGCTGGTAATACCCGACCTCACTAACATGGTTGCTCATCCAGACCTCAAGCCCCCGTGAGACTTCTGTATCTTTCGGGTTCTCGAAAAAACGCCGCACAAGTGAGGAAAAAACAGGGTTTCCGAACAGATGGGCGCCATCCTTCAAACGTTCCTTACGCCACTGGGTCAGTTCATTCGCTTTCAGTTCAACAATAGACTCAATCTGTTGATTCACCCCACCGCGAAACTTCTGTTCATATTGCCGATACGAAAGGTAGCCGGTGGTGATGATCCCCGCGGCCAAAAAAGCAAACACGAGAAGGAGAATGATCACGATTTCAGAGACTTCCAGGAAACGTCGGGCACGATATGCGGGCGGATTCAGAATGAGAATCAGAAGCGCAATACTCAATAGCGCAATCGCCAGCAGCGTGTTGAGCGCAGGTGGTATAAATCTTCCCCCGTAAAGCAATGGCGTTCCAAAAAGATACGCCAGCAGGAAAACAAGGCAAATCCCTGTAATGAATGCGGCACAAACCAATCCAAAAATACCGAGCCAAGAATGATTTAGCCCAGATACCAGCAACGTCAGAAAGGACAAACTCACCAGAACAAAGCAAAACGCCGTTACGGCGGACATGTGCCCGGCAGTCGAAGCACGATCCATTCCGTCAATAGCAACCCAAAAGTGCTCACCCGCCCAGTGAATGTTCATGCAGGCCATCACGAACAAGAGAAGGGCCATGATGGCACCCAGTCCTCCTACTGTAGCACACCAGGCGGTGTGACATTCTTGGGGGGCCCGTGCATGTAAATATATCGCCGATCCATAAAACACCAACATCACCGCCGTACTCGGTGCCATAGGGATAAAATCCAGCCCGAAGCTGGCCAACCGCGGGAGATGAAGGAGCCATCCCAATAATGCCAGGACACCTATTCCCGCCGCTGCAATCGCCAGCCCCTGACTGGATATCACCGGCCCAGATCGCTCAATAGTATTACTGGATTCCACAGGCTTATCCCCCAGGTTATGGACAAGAATCTCTTATATAGGTGATTTTGCGGCAATCAGGCCGTCAGGTCAAGGTTGGTTTCACAGGGCAGACATCTAAACATTCAGCAGACTCAAGATAATCAGACAGAATTCACGGAATGTTTAAAATGGTGGCGGGTGCACCCCTGTGTTTTTGGCTCCCCCCCTGTGGGGCGGATGTCCCCATCCGCCTTGTTGCCCGTTGGACCCTCAGACAGGCGGATGGGGACATCCGCCCCACAACTCAGAGATACACTCAACCCTTAATGCGAATCAATCGCGCTTTTTTTTCGCGATAACCGCCTGCAACCGTTCCATATAAAGATAAAAGACCGGGGTGACGAATAAGGTCAGGGTCTGAGAAAACAACAAGCCCCCGACGACGGTCAATCCCAGGGGGCGCCGGGCCTCGCCGCCAGCCCCATATCCAATGGCAATCGGGATCGCCGCGGCCAGCGCCGCCATCGTCGTCATCATAATCGGGCGGAACCGCACTAGGCAGGCATCATAAATGGCATCGCGGGCGGATTTGCCCTGATCGCGGCGGGCCGCAATGGCAAAATCGACCATGATGATGCCATTCTTCTTCACCAACCCCACCAGCATGATGATGCCCACAAAGGCGAAAATCGACAGTTCGGCGCCAAACACCATCAAGGTCAACAAGGCGCCTACTCCGGCAAAAGGCAAGGCGGACAGGATGGTTACAGGATGGAAAAAATTCTCATACAAGATCCCCAGGACAATATAAATCACGAGGACCGCCAGCGCCAGTAGCCACCCCATCCCCTTGAAAGAAGACTGGAAGACCTGCGCCGTCCCCTGAAACATCGTACGGATATTCGGAGGCAGAACCTCGCCGGCCACCCCGTTCACCTGATCGACCGCCTCGCCAAGGGCGACCCCGGGCCGGATATCGAAAGAAATCGTTACGGAAGGCATCTGCCCGGAATGATTGATAGTCACCGGTCCCACGTCAGACTTCAATCGCGCCACGGCATCGAGCGGAATCAGCCGTCCATCCCCGGCCCGGATATGAAGCCACGACAGCACCGAGGGATCCGCCTGATAGCGGGGTAGCATTTCAAGAATGACGGCATACTGATTGTTCGGGGAAAGGATGGTGGAGACCTGCCGGCTACTGTAGGCGTTGAAAAGCGTCGTCTCAATCTGGTCCGCCGTAATCTGGAGCGAGGAGGCCAGGTCGCGGTTAATCTCCACATTCAACTGAGGGTTTTTCAACTGCAGGTCGCTCGTCACGTCCTGAAGCATCGGCAACTCACGGAGACGCTCCATCAACCGGTCCGCAGAGCGGTACAATTCAGCCGTATCGGTGCCCGAGAGGGTATACTGATATTGGCTTTTTGACGAACGTCCGCCGATATTGATCAGGGGGGGATTTACCGGAAACGCCCGGATGCCGGGGACACCGGACAGCTTGCCCCGCAGGGATTGGACGACCTCATCCGTGGTCATCCGGCGATCTTTACGTGGCTTCAGGTTCACAATAAACCGGCCGGTATTCCCGCCGCCGCTTCCTCTGGCGCCGGCACTGGAAACAAAGCCCTGGATATTGGGATCATCCTGGAGGATCCGGATCATCTCATTCTGATGCATCACCATCGAGTCAAAGGAAATCCCTTCAATGGCCTCCGTGGTCACGTTGATGCGGCCGCGATCCTCACTCGCCATGAATCCCTTGGGAACCACCCAGAACAGGACCCCTGTGGTGATCAGGGTGAAAAAGGCCAGGATGAGCATAGTCCGCCCATGATCGAGCGACCAGCGCAGGCCAGCAGCATACCACTGCAACATCCCCTCAAATCCGGCCTCCATGACCTGGTAGAGCCGACCATGTCCGCCGTGGGCCGAAGCGCCGACAAACCGGGCGCTAAGCATGGGAACCAGCGTCAGGGAAATCACGCCGGATACCAATACCGCCGCCCCGATGGTGACCGCAAATTCACGGAATAAGCGCCCCACGACCCCGCCCATGAACAGAACGGGAATGAACACCGCAGCCAGCGAGATGGTCATCGACACAATCGTGAAACTGATCTCCTGCGTCCCGTCCAATGCCGCCGTAAACCCGTCCTTGCCCATTTCCCGGTGGCGTACAATGTTTTCCAGCACCACAATGGCATCATCCACCACAAATCCCAGCGCCAGCGTCAGCGCCATCAAGGACAGGTTATCGAGGCTGTAATTCAACGTCGACATCACCACAAATGTGCCGACCATGGACATCGGCAGGGCCAAGCTGGGAATCAGCGTGGCGGACACATTCCTCAGGAAGATAAATATGACCAGGACCACCAGCCCCAGCGTGAGGAACAGCGTGAATTTAACGTCCTCAAACGAGGCCTTGATGGACTCGCTGGCATCAACCAGCACCTCCATGGACACGGCCGCAGGCAGGTCGGCGTTCAGTTTTTTAAGCAAGGCGCGGACATTGGCCGCCACCTCAACGGTGTTCTTTCCCGGCTGGCGTTGCACCGCAAGGACAATGGAGCGCTGCATCTGGTTACTGGTGCAGTACCACGCCGCGACCTTGTTGTTTTCAACACTGTCCAGAACCGTGGCCAGTTCCTCCAGACGCACCGGCGCGCCCTTCCGGTAGGTGACAATCAGGGAGCGGTAGTCCTGCGCCTTGGACAGTTGTCCATCCGCCTGCACGGCAAACGCCCGATTGGGACCATAGAGAATGCCGGTCGGCAGGTTCACATTCCCGGTCTGGATCGCACCGGCCACCTCGTCCAACCCAATCCCCCGCACCGCCAGCGCATGGGGATCCAGCTGGACCCGGACTGCAAATTTCTGGGAGCCGTACACCGCCACCTGGGCCACCCCGTCGACCATCGAAATATTCTGAGCCAGGAACGTTTCCGCATATTCATCGACTTCGTAAAGCGGCAGGGTGGGACTGGTCAGGGCCAGATACAGGATAGGCTGGTCCGCGGGATTCACTTTTTGATAGGAGGGCGGGGTATCCATCTGCGGGGGAAGGTATCGCATGGCCCGGGCGATCGCCGCCTGGACATCCAGGGCCGCGGCATCCAAGTCGCGGCTTAACACAAACTGAAGCGTAATCTGCGAACTGCCCTGGGCGCTGGCAGAATTCATGGAGTCCAGACCGGCAATGGTGGAAAATTCCTTCTCAAGTGGAGTGGCCACCGCCGCGGCCATAGTCTCCGGCGTTCCGCCCCGGAGGGCAGCAGAAACCTGAATGGTCGGATAATCGACATTCGGCAGGTCGCTCACGGGAAGCTGCTGATACGCGATTATGCCAAAAATCGCCAACCCCATCACGGACAAGGTGGTCATCACAGGGCGGCGGATGAAGGGTGCAGCCAGATTCATGGTCGGCCTACCGGAGACGAGCCCCTTGGTTTCACGAGTGAACCAGGTTTGAGCCGAAGTTGACCATCGGTCACAATCACCTCGCCGGGCAAGAGGCCGGAAGCAATAACAGACATTCCGGCCACCGTACGGTCCACGGTCACGGGACGGACTGAGACGGCGCTACTCCGATCCACCACATAGACATAAGCCCCCTGCTGACCCAACAACACCGCCGATTCGGGAATCACCACCGCATTCTCCTGCAACGCCAGCCGAAGCACTACTTTTACAAACTGGCCGGGCCACAAGGCCGCCTGGCGGTTTTCGAACCGGGCCTTAAGTTGAATGGTTCCGGTTGCCTGATCCACGGCATTATCAACAAACGTCACAGCGCCCGTCACCGCCAGTGAGTCAATGCCCTGCGGCGTCGCCATGAGTGTTAAGCCCCCCTGCTCCATCCGTTGCTGGACCGCGGCCAATTCCCTTTGTGGCAGGGCAAACCGCACCAGGATCGGGTCAAGCCGATTGATAGTGACCAGGGTGGCATCATCCGCCTTGACCAAATTACCCTGGTGGATCAATAGAGTTCCGGTCCGTCCCGAAACAGGCGACCGGAGGGAACAATAGCTCAACTGAAGACGGGTATTGTCCACCGCCGCTTCATCCGAACGCACCATGGCCTGCAGCATTTCTGCCGCCGTTTGCGTTTGGTCACGAAGTTCCTGTGCTACAAACCCCTTTTTCGACAGGAGGTCCATGCGGCCCGCCTCCTTGACGGCATTCGCGCATTGAATCCGATCCTTGTCCAATGCCGCCTCGGCCTGCTTCAGGGCGGCCTCCGGGCCACGGGGATCGAGCTCAAACAGAAGCGCCCCCGCCTGAACCGTCTGGCCCTCTGAAAACAACACTTTTGCCAGAATTCCGGTTATCTGGGATTTCACCGCGACGGTCGTGAGGGGCTCCACGGTCCCGAAGGTGCTGACTTCCACCGGCACCGCCTGGGTTGTTACCGCGGACAACAGGACAGGAACGGGGGCCTGCTTGGCCTTGACCGCCATGGCCGTGGCGTCGCCCGCTGCCCGCCGATTTTTAAACACCATCCCGGCCGCCCCAGCGACCATCAGCCCCACCACTAAAAACAAAAAGATTTTTTTCATCATGAGGGCCATATGCTACACCCCCATGGAAAAATGTCAAAACGTGAAAGAGGCTCAGGCGGAAAGACGCTTGATGAGCAAGGCGGTGATGTCATCCTTCAGGCCTTCCGGGGCGCTGAATTGACGGACTTCATCAAAGAGAATCCGGATGATCTCTGCGGCGGAACGGTCCCGCTCGCGATGCAGGATCTTCAGGAGGCGGGAAACCCCGAGTTCTTCCCCCGCCGGGGAACAGGTCTCCAGAATCCCATCCGTCAGGAACACCACCAGTTCGCCTTTATCCAACTGAACCTTGTGGGCCACCAGCGGCTCCACTTCCGCATCAATTCCCAGCGCCGGGGCCAGGGCGTTCAACTCCGCTTTGATGCAGCCGTCCGCGGCGAGAATATAGCCTGATGGATGACCGGCGTTAATCACGTCGAGCATCCCTTCAGCGGGATTGAACCGGGCGATCAGCATGGTAATAAACCGGTCGCTTCCCAAATCCTCCATCAGGAGGTGCCGGGTCCGGGTCATCAGATCTTCAATCGGCCGGTTCGCCAGAACCAATGCCTTCAGATAGGCCCGGACATCGGCCATGAGAAGGGCGGGACCCAGCCCATGCCCGGTGACGTCGGCAACCACCACATAAATGTCACCCCCCGAACAGTCGATAAAGTCAAAATAATCCCCGCCTGTGGCGTCAGCGGGACAGGTGGCGCCTGCCAGATCGTAACCGGCCACCCGGGGCATCACCGAGGGTAAGAGTTGCTGTTGAACCTCGCGGGCGATGCGCAATTCCTCCTCACGAGCCAACAGCGTGCGCTCCGCCACTCTCCGGGCCCGCCGCTCCCCGGCATCCTTCAGTTCACGGTCCACGGCCACAACCAGACGGGCCAGGTTTCCCTTCATCAGGTAGTCCTGGGCGCCCGCCTTCATGGAGGCCACCGCCATCTCCTCGCCAATGCTTCCCGAGACGATCAGGAAGGGGATGTCCACATCGCACGCCCGCACCATTTGCAGGGCCTCAATGGAACTGAACTGGGGCATATTATGGTCTGAAAAAACAATATCCCACTTCTGTTCGCTCAACGCCGCGGCAAGATCCCGGGCATTATCCACGCGGCGGGAGTGGGGCTCGTAGCCACCACGCTTCAAATGGGCCAACAGGAGGAAGGCATCATCTTCAGAATCTTCGATGATCAAGGCGTGAAGAATTTTACTCATGTCATTTCACCCTTTCCGGGAGGGGCCGCGTGAACGGCCGTTAACGGCAAAATGAGGGTGAAGCGCGCCCCTCCCTCATTCCGGTTTTCCGCGTGAATGCTCCCTTTATTATTCTCAACCGCGGCTTTGGCCAGATAAAGGCCAAGCCCCAGCCCGTCAGGGCGCCCCGACACAAACCGCTTGAATAAACGGGCCGCCCCCTCCTTCCCCAGTCCGGGCCCCTCATCCTCCACCTTGATAACCGCTTCGTGCCCCCTCCGTTCCAACGCCAGCATTACCCGTTTTCCGGGACTCGAAACCTGCTGGGCATTGGTCAGCACATTCAGGATCGCCCGCTTCAATCCGACGCTGTACCCCGTCATCATAAGCGACTCATCGCATAATGTCGAAATTAACTGTATCCCCGCCCGCTCAAACCGGGGGGCCAGCAAGTCCAGACAGTCCGTGAGGCAGGCATTCACTTCAAACCGCTCCGGTTGACGCGAGTCCGGCTTTGATACATAGAGGAATTCCCGCATCACCAGATCCATCCGGTCCATGGTCGCCCGCGCCCGCAGCGCCAGCTCCCTGATCCGGTCCAGCCGGCCTTCAGGGGCTTTGGCGGTTTCCTTTTCGAGCATCTGCAGATCCAGTCGCAGTGAACTCATCGGATTTCGCACGTCATGAATAATCCCATCGGCCAGCAACCCGGCGAAGGCGAGATGCTCCTCATCCCGGTGGCGGCGCTGCCGGTCCAGTTCATGCCGGACCATCCAGACCCCCAATACCCCCGCCAGCCCCAGGGCCACCGTCAGGGTAATCAGCGAAAGCCGGAACATCATGGCCAGCATACGGACCGCCGGTTCTTCCCGCTGCTGAACGGCCTCTTTGCGCAGGGCGATCTGAACCGCGCGCATCACCCCGGCACCCGTCGGGGCCGGGGCGGAAAATGTAATCACCGGAACCACCCCCCCCGCCGTCGCCAACAACTTCCGGCCGAGCCTCACATCAAGGGCCGTCCCCTCTTCGAGCGGGGCGGCCTGGACCATGGACAGATCCTCATGAAACACCGTCACATTGCCTTCATTGACGGTTACATACTGCAGGGACGGCTCGACCCGCTTCAAGGCCTGGATCAGACGGGAAAAATCACCCCACTGACGGGGATCGTCGGGTCCGGATTGAACGGCCGGGTGGTGTGCCAGATTCCGGGCCACTTCCGCCCCCAACCCCAACACCGAGCGTGCCGCCGTATCATGCAAACTCCGCCCATGCAGTTGTTTCAGGAACCAGAGATTGGCCCCCGCCAGAGAGGCAATGGCCACCACCAGCACTCCGGCAATGATCAACAGAGAACGTTGTTTCGATGCACTCATCTGAGCTCAACCCTAACAGCCAATTCTCGTGCGGTCTATTTTCGTTTTCAGGCGATACGCTTTTTTTCTTCCAACGCCCACACATACAGACTGGGAATGTGGAAGGGTTTGGAGAAGATGCTTACCCCCAGTTCATTGGCTCGACGGATATGCGACTCACTCCAATCGCCGGACATCATCCCAATTTTCCGGCATTGGCACCCCTTACGCAATAATTCTTCTACAAAGGTAATTCCGTTAACACTCGGCATATTCACATCGGTCAGCACCAGATCCGGACACCCGTTTCCCGATAACACGCAAGGACAGGTTTCGGCGCAATAAGCCGGACACAAACGGGGGTTCGTGTAGGCGCTGACGGCATACCCCCACTTCACAAATGCCCCCTTTAACAGCGACAAAATATGCGGATCATCATCCATTAACAGTATATTCATAGGCAGCCCTCCTTTCAGGGGATCACGCTATCAGCCGCAGGCAAACCCACAATCAGGGTTTCCCTGATTGTGGCATAAGGAATATCTGCAGGAAGATTTATTCAAATAAGAATTGCACTCAACCCGCTATCCGGATATATTCTTACACCTGTTGAAGAAACACATCTGCGGGGTGGAGCAGCCCGGTAGCTCGTCAGGCTCATAACCTGAAGGTCATTGGTTCAAATCCAATCCCCGCTACCAATCTGATGGCCCGGAACGAAAGTTCCGGGCCTTTTTTATGATAAACACCGATCCAATCCAAAAAATCAACAGCTGCTATGTCCTTAGGACCCCAAGCATTCTGAATTTAAACGATTCCATAAAAGGGAAATAACCATGGCTATCAATGTCCAAATGAGGGTGCAACAGCTGATCGATGGAATGGTGGCCCGTGGCTCGGAACAGGGCCTTCAAGTCGCGGCCTACTGGAAAGGCGACCTCATCGTCGACGCCTGGGCGGGTTTGGCGAATCCCGGTAAAGGCATCAAAGTCGACGGACAGACACTTTTCCCCGTCTTCTCCACGACCAAGGGCATCGCGGCCACGGCCGTCCATATCCTTGCTGAACGGGGCCTGCTCGACTATGACGCCCCCCTCGCCCAATCCTGGCCGGGGTTCGCCCGGAACGGCAAGAGTGCGATCACCCTGCGCCAGGTGCTCAACCATACCGCCGGACTTCCCCACATGCCTGACTGCAAAACACTGGCCGAATTGACCGATTGGCGTCATATGTGCGAACTCGTCGCCGGCCTCACACCGCTCTGGACGCCCGGAACCCGGACCTACTATCACGCCATCACCTTCAGCTGGCTCGTGGGCGAACCGGCCTGCCAGGCGATTGGTAACGACTTCTTCAAGATTGTCAGCGAGGAGATATGCCAGCCTCTCGGCCTTGAAAACTCCCTGTTCATCGGCCTTCCCGCCTCCGAAGATGCCCGCGTGGCGATATTCGAGGCCGACCCGAACCCGAATCCGATACCCCCGCCACCGGCCCCCGCATCACCCGACATCGTGGCCGGGCGTTCGATCCCGCCACTGGTCTGTCCCTTGGAAACCTGGATCAATAAACTCGAAGCGCGGCGGGGCTGCATTCCCGCCTCGAACGGCATCATGACCGCCAGGGCCATTGCAAAACACTATGCCGCCCTGATCGGCGAAGTCGACGGCGTCAGACTCATCTCCCCCGACAGGTTGCGGCAGGCCGTGGAAGGCCCAAACAACGGGGAACCTGATCAGGTCATTCGCGGACTAGGCTATAGTTTTTATGATGGCTTTCACCGTGACCATCAGAATGCCTTCGGTCACGGCGGTGCGGGGGGCTCCATCGGCCTCGGCTTCATTGATGAGCGACTGGCCATCGGTTTTGCCAAGAACCGGATGGGCACAAGTGCACCCGACACGATCCCGTCAGCCGAGCAGATCATCACCGAGATTCGCGCCGCAGTGAACAAAAAATAAACGTTCAACCACGAAACACGCGAAAGAAAAGAATTTGAACAGAAGCGCGCGAAGATCGCAAAGGTGTCTGCGGCGAAGACGCCGCAGCCTCGGGTGGAGATAGAAATCAACATCTCCAGAATCGGCGCCATGTAAAATCAATCTGCATTAGTTCAGCTGCGGCGTCTTCGCCGCAGCAAACTTTGCGGCCTTTGCGATCTTCTGTAAAAACTCTTATTTTGGCGCCGGATAGGCTGGGCTAGGTTGAAATGATGCAGCGCCCAGCATCGCTCGTCGTGAGTCATAACCCCTATTGGCTCTAGACTCGTGACTCATTTCTTGAGCTCCCAGTCTGGTTCTGTCATCCTGCCCTTATGGCTGACCGCACGACACCGATCCGTAAGACCCCCTCCGAGATCCTCACGGATCTCATGGAGGGGCATAATGAAGCCCTGTTCAGCGGGGCGGAAAAGGGTAAAAAGTACCTCTTGAAATTCAGCGAACGCAACACGTCGCTGCCCAATGCCGTGAAGTTCTTCCTGTACGACCTGCTGGCGGAGGATGCCTGCCAGTCCGGCGACCTGGAGACCTGCCGCGAGGCGCTCGCCCGGGCGGCTGACTACCTGCCGACCGCACGGGAAGAATTATTGCAACGCTTCCGCGAATACGCCCCTCCATGCGTTTATATGAACGAGGGATCGCCATCGCCATTGACGACGGGGAGCTGGAACACGCGCTAACACTCTGCGATGCCGCGATCAGCCTCGGCTTCGGCAAACTCTATGCCGCTAAGCGGGCCTCCATTGAGCGGATGTTATAGCCGGAGGCCGTACCCGGGACGAACAGGGACTTGCAGGGCTCATTCGACGAATTCAACGGATGCGAATCGACGCCGGATCCCGTTAAGAAACGTGACTGAAGGGTAGCCGAGCGTCATGGCCATGGACGGGAACCGCTTTTCCGGAATGCCCCATCGTGACTTCAGTTTTCGGTCGCCTTGCAGAGCCGGAGCAACCGTTCCGATCATGCAACTCCCCAATCCCAGCCCTTCTGCCGCCAGGGTGGCAAAACTGCAGGCGAGCGCCGGCTCGATGGTGTCCTTCATCGGGTAGTGGAACAGAATGACACAAGGCGCATCGTAGAAGAGCAGGTCCTTGTTCTCCTTCCTCGCCTTGATGATCGTATCCGAAACCGGCAGGACAAAATTCCTCATCAGATCCGCCGAAAGCCTGTCCATCATCAGACGCAACACTACAGAGCCGACCGGGGTTTTGAGAAAAAGCCATTTCCTGAACACGGCCACCAGGTCATCCGCCAGTTCCTGAACCCGTTCCCTCCCGTTGATCACGACCACACCCACGGGTGAAGGGGGAAACCCCATGGGCGCGGTAGACGCCATGGCCAGCAGCCGTTCAATGACGGCTTTTTCGACAGGCCGACTCTCGTAGTGACGCACACTTCGCCTCGCCTGGAGACTCCCTTCAAGGGCTTCGGCAGTGGCACGGGCAGACGGAGGCGGCAGGGGGAAGACGTCGCCCCCTGTCATGTCGCGGCCCGTCACGCGAATGGCACCGCTCGGGCATACCGCCATGCAATGGCCGCAGGCCAGACAGCCAAAGGTGTCGTTTGAGCCGGCAACTGGCTTGCCGTCCTTCATGTGGAGGCACAACGACGGGCAAATGCGGACGCACCGTCCACACTTGATGCATGTGGACTCATTGATTGCCGGACACCCCCACTCAACCGTTGTCGCCCTGTTTTTAGCTCGCTTTGACATTTTCGAGTCCTCCTAACCCGGCGTAGCCGGAACCAAGAATAATTCTTATCTGAATCCGTGCCAAAACTCGATTGATTTAAGTCATAAGGGACAAACAAACCGTCCCTTATCAGGCCCTCATCGCCTTCTCATCTGAATGTATCCTCAGCTGATTTCTCGATGATTTCCGCGCTGCGCTGCAGGGGATCCGTTTTTTTCCTCACGGATTCAGGCGTCATGATGGCAGAAGACTGATAGGTTCGCAACAGCATCAGAATCTGATCGA
This sequence comes from bacterium, assembly GCA_037128595.1. NCBI lineage: Bacteria > bacterium. The sequence goes on along the minus strand of JBAXWB010000013.1, from coordinate 14,929 downwards.
TTTGCGGATTGGGAATATTCTGCAGCATGAGGTAGCGCCGGATCTCCGTCTCACAGCCACTGCCATAGGCCGGTGTGAAGGCCGGATTGACAAAGGTGGCCGCCATCCCATTGGTGGCGATGAGGTCGCGAATGTGCGCGCGTTCCTCCCCGGTCAGTGACTCCTTCACACGGTGGGCCTGCATTTGCGCCGCCTTGATTTCCTCCTGCCATTCCGTGCACTTGACCCCAGTCGTCTTATCCACCTGTTCCCGTCTCGAGGCATAGGGCTGGGTCTCCTTGAGCAGGAACAGGCCCCACTCGCTGAACACCCGAACTTCCTCCGGGGTCAGCTGACGCTGCTCAGGCGGACGGCCCGCGTTGACAACGGTAACCCAGAATCCATCCACCCGGGAGACCGCCGGCTTCTGCCCAATCAGCGCCAGCGGCGGGCTGATCACCGTGTTCCACGTGATCCCCACGGTCGGAATAATAATCGTATTCACCCCCAGATTCCAGACCCCCGCCACGGCGGAATCAAGCGCGTGATACGCCGGCACCACCGCGAGGCCCGTGGCGACACCCCCGACTGTCCCAACCGCTCCCAGTGCCCCCCGGAAGGCGGTTTCAACGGTAGACTCAAAGAACGCCCACGGATAGGCCATCCACCACCCGAACACCCGCCGCTCGGTTCGCTCGTTTGCCTTGTCAAAGCTCGAACCCCAGGCACGCGGGATCCCTTTGATGGCGAAGCCCATCCCGCATTCATGCAATGCCCAGTCGAAACAGGCTGAACTCCCCTCCTTCAGTGAGTGGTATTTATTCGCCTCGAAATACTCCCCGAAATTTCCGCAGGCACGGCTGAAGCTCTTACGGGCATACGTCGCGGGCGGGACATAACCCGGGCAGATCCAGACGTCATACCAGGTTCCCCTTGAATCCTGGATTCGCCCCAGGCACATCAGTTCTTTCTTCTGTTCCCACGAGAGGAAATAGCCCTGTTCATTGGGGATGGCCTCCGTTGTCCGGCACACAGCAACCGCCAAAAGCATCCCATAAAAAAGTTTTTTGATCATTTTTCTCTTCCTCTCCCTGCCTCAATCACTTCCCTTTGCCTCGTCCAACAGGTAAGGCTCCAGGTTTCACAGTTTTCTTAAGCAACGAGCACTCTTGTGAAAATAATCCAGGTCATCCCCTATCGAAGCGCGGTTACGGGCAATCCTTCAACGCGGCTTCCCAGCGCCTGAATGCTCACGCCATCCGGCAAAGTGAACGGCGTTTCACCAAAGTTGACGGTGACCACGACCCCATTCGCAAAGCGAGTCCGCTGGACGGCATGGTTCGGCGTCAACCACTCGTGGGAGAGCATCCGGGAATACCCGGTCGCCCGGGCCACAGGGGTGGCCGCCTGGTAACTCTGCACAAACCGGTCCTTATTCGCCTCCCATATCTTCCGATCAAACATGAACATCGGCGGCGTGCCATAGAGGGTATTCCAAAGATCGCGCCGATCCCAGAGTACCGGCAATTTATTGTTATAGTCGCCCCAGTACCACTGGGCCACCACGCAATCATGATAGACCAGTTCCCAGAGCGGCAACCGGTAGAAATGGCCGGTTTGGAATTTGGCAACCTGCGCCGGAACCTCATCCCAGATCCGCATCATGTCCCGGCCCGAGTCGGGAACGCGGTAGGGCCCCAAACTGAGCATCCCCTCGAAGTAATCGACCCATGGCACGGCCGCGTCATGGCCCGTCTCACTCCCGCAGACCAGGCCACACCCCTGGCTGACGTACCGGAGCAGATCCATCTTATAGCGCTTGCTCTCCGTACGCGTCAGGGGGTGCTTCGGGTGATAACATTCCCGCCAGGGACTGGCCGTCGTGGTGTCAATAAACCGGCACCGGTAGGGATGGGTCTTCAACTCCGGAGGAATACGCCGCGTGGCATACTCCACAGCCTGCCGGTCGCAGAGCGTGCCACAGGGCAGCATCTTGCCATCCTTCGTTTCGACTTCCCATCCGCGCACCCATTCCCCGTTCGCCCCCACCATGAGGTCATCGTTCGTCCACGCCTCACTCGTCCAATCAGAATGGAGCCACTGGAGATAAGGAAAATTAGCCGGGTTCATGGCGTCCTGATAAATGTCGTAACGACTGGTCAGCACGCCGAGTTCGTTCAGGGCCTTGATCTGGTCAGGTGGCAGGGCGCTGCTCCATAGGATGCGCCGGATACCGAGGGCCTGGAGTTCGCGGCACCAGGAAGTGGCTCCCTTATCCCAGCACCAGATATTCACGGCCCCGACCAGTTGATCCACCGCAGGGACGGCCTTACGCTTTTCGTCCAACGTCTTGAGAAGGCCGGTCTTCCTGGCATAGTCGCGATAGCGCCCGGCCATGGCGACATAGCCGCCACGGTCCACAAAAACATATCGGATCACGCGTTCCGGGCCGAATTGCTGCTTCTGAGACTCCCACCTGGGAACGAGTCCGAGCAGGCTGTTATGCCGGGAAATGGCGACCGACGCGTCATCCGGTGTTTCAATGATCGCCATCCAGCCCGAATCCCCCTCCGTCACCCCATACCACGGCATGCAAAGCCCATGCCCGCCATACAAGTGGTAGCTCATTGAGGGGAGTGACTCATCGTCAACCGGATAACTGATGCCCTCGTTGACGGGAAGAATGAGCACATGCCCCTTGGCGGAGGCGAACGGGGCCGGCCACTCGAGCAGGGCATCCATCTCGCCCTCGGCACGAAGGGTGATGACCATCTCAGGTGAGTCACCGTCCAACCGGGCCGTTACGGCGATCTCACGAAAGGACATGGGATCAAGTAATTTTAAACGGAGTTCCTGTCCACGCGCCTTTGCCTCAAGAACGACCAGGGGGGCGTCTCCGACATGTTGGGCCCAGGTCCGGTTCAGACGCCGATCGTTCACAACAAAGGTGCCGTCTGCAGTATGGAAGGTCACTGCCAACGAGGCATTCGCGAGGCTCACCTCGGCGGGCAGGCCGTGCGGGCGCAGCGCGGCGAGGTTGCCCTGCCGCACGAGGACGAAATCATCACACCAGATGGTCGCGGGGCCATCCCCGATGAGGCGGGGCTGGATGGTCGTGACTCCCGGCGGAATGATGAAACGGGATCGCAGGAGATGCCAGGCTTTCGTTGCGCGAGTCGTCCGCCCGCCAAATGCCCAGTTGATCGTCGTGCCGGACGCATTCCGAGTGACGGCACTGAGGATAGCATTCCCTTCACCCTGGACTCGAACCCAGGCCGTCAGTTCAAAAATCTCTCCAGGTTGCACCTCGAGATGGGGCGGCTGACTGAGGCTCCAATCTTTCTGCCCCGTGTGCTCGATACGAAGGGCTTGAGTTCCACCATGGTGTTCAAGGGGATCAATGACCGCGCTGACGGCTCCGGTATCGCGCGCCCACAGTTGGTTCCAGCCGTGAGTCTCCTGCTCAAACCCCCCATTCACGAGCAGGTTCGTCCCTCCGGGCGTCCCTTGCGCCAAGGCCATTCCGCACGTCAGTTTCAGGCAACACAGAAGGATAAGGACACGGTTCATAGGTAGTTGCCGAATTCCCGGCAGGTATTGTAGACCGCCTCCAGATTGGCCATGGGAACGCAGGGCGGCAGATTATTTCCTTCGCGAAGAATGAACCGACCGCCTTGCATGATCCCTGTTTCCAGAATGCGCCGGGTTTCACGGGCACACGAATCCGGGGTTCCCTCACGCAAAATCATAATTGATGGCCCCCCTGAAATTTCCACGGCAGGCCCAAGGGCCTGGCGCAATTGACCAAAGTCAACGGGGAACCCGGTATCAAACGAGGTCACCCCCAATTCCCTGTTGATCACGGGAAAATGGCGGGTCGCATCTCCACACAGGTGAATGCAGCGCTGTCCATCCGCCGCGCTGAGACTGTTAGTGGCATCATAGAAGCGGGCATGCACCGGCAACACCAGGTCCCGGTACATCTCACTACTGATAAGCTGGATCGAGTCGTCCGCAAACCAGGTCCAGTCGGACTTCTTCCACCCCCCGCACAGGTCTGCCAACGCCCGATTCCGAATCAGCACGTCATCAACCAGTTTATCCAGCAGCAGTCGCGCCCTTTCCGGCTCGGCGGCCAGAATCGCGATCCCATCCGCACCGAACAAGGTGGCCACGGCCGTCACGGGCCCGTCGAAACCCAGGCTGTAATCCCCTACCGTTCCTTTGCGCCCGAGATAGGTGAAGGTTTCCGCTTCACGGACCAGCCGACCATGAAACTCCAGGCGGTCCTTCAACCAGGGGTTCGTCAAGGGGGGTGAGAAATCCCGCTTCAGAAACGCATCCATATCATCAAACGTATAGGCTGGCCGGACACTGGGTACCTGCCCTTCGTCGAAGACGACCTCTCCCCCGAAATAGGCGCCGTCATAGATGTTCTGGTTATCGACATAAAAGTTCCAGGATTCAGGAAGCGCCACAGCGGAATCGCAGGTCCGGTTCAAGGTGGTGGCCACATATTCGTGAAAACGGGACTGAATGATCAACGTAACGCGCGGTTCATTGAAATACTGCTGATAAGTGAACCCTTCCGGGTTCAGCACGGGATTAAGCATGATAATCCTCGGATTGACGCCCCACGTCAGCGGCACGCGTATTGGCTTATGCGCCCGATAGGCATCCCAGACCGCCTGCTTCTCTTCATTGGTTGGTTCGATGTTTTTCATAATTCCTCTATCCCATTTATTTATTGGCTCAGGAGAAATCCCTGCCCGTTAGAAACCTGTATGCCTTCTGGTAGCGGATCATCCGCTCATTATCCTTTTCGGCAAGACCATGAATCCGCCGGAACTCCATGTTGTCCTCGAGGTCAGCCACCTTGATCTTCCTGGCAAGCGCATTCCCGGCGGCCCGCTCAATATAAACCTCATAGGGCTCCTCTTTCCGGTGAGTGAGTCCGTCAACCGCATCAAGCACAAGCCGGGAGAAGCCGGATTGAGCAAGGTCCTCAAGCGTGACGGCGCTGTCCTCAACCACATCATGCAGGATAGCGACAACCCTTTCATCCTCACTGCTCATCTTCATCATGATCCGGAGTGGATGAAGAATATAGGGTCCCCCGAGCCTGTCAGTCTGCCCGGCATGCGCCCTCACGCCAATTTCCAATGCTTTATCGAGATTCATCAAGTTCGGGCCTTCGCATGAGTCAATCCTAATGATTTTTGAGGAACAGCGGCGAGACGCCGCTGCCACTCTACAACACACCCCTCGGAGGTGCCTTTAGGCTATTTTTCAACAATAAACTTTTTGGTGGCGGCATTGAATTTGATCTTATCGCGGTTTGTTCTATACCAGTTGGCCAACTCTTCATTGGTTCCATAGAAATCTACCATCTTGAGAACGGAGGAACGCATCTCGCCATTGTTTCCGTAATTGCGGGAAGCGGGATCTACCAAACCATCGCAAACACATTCCAAGGCATCCTTATGCCCGAATTGCATGGCCACCATGGCCATGTATCGTTTGTTAACAGGATCCTGGGCCCTGCTCCGCTGCCAGGCTTCCACGATTGCCGCCGGCATATTATCGATAGGCAAATCCTTGATTTCAGAATAGGTCCAGTACTTGTTGTGCCCATAGATGAAGTAATCACGCAGCAACGGATAACTGGCCGGATCCCGGAGAGAGGCTACGGCGGAGATCCATTCCGTCGGCAGGTAGTCCGTCTTATTCTTCAATTCCGCAAGCAGCGTCCCCCTGGCATCAGGCTCCCACCCCATCCGCGTCACCACTTTAACCAGATTATGCTGAACGGGCAGGGTTTTCAGAATGAGTTCCTTGTTCTGATTGTCAGCCAGCCGGCAAATGGCGGCTTCCAGGTGATAATTCCCGCATCCTTGAGAGCCATTGAGCGCATCCACCAGATACTGGAGGTTAGTGGAGCCGACCCTCGCGAGCATTCCCACCTGAATATCTGAATCACCGAATGTATTCTGCCCTTTCGAAGCTTTCACAATTTCACTGATGTACTGACCGATCTGGGCCTCCGTCGGGTTCGCCGGCAGGGTAATACCCCGAAGCGTATCAACATTCGCTTTCTTGAGGACAAAGCCAGAGTCGTCATCAGACGAAAAAGAACTTTCCGGCGGCAGGGCTTTTTGGTTCCTCATGGCCGACAACTCGGATGCTATTTTATCCAATGACGCGTGAATCGCACTGAGCTCTCTTAAGATCGCCTGGTCGGTGGAATTCGTGTCATCTTGTCCGGCAAACGAACTCACGCCCGCGCCGCCTACGATTAATGCCATTATCAGTCGTTTCACTGTCAGCCTCCCGGATAGTAATATTCTTTATAACCTATTTACGCCGTTGATTAAACGAAATGTCATCAATAAAGCAATTCTCGTAATTCCACGGTTTTTCGCCCCCGCCCGTGACCCACAACTGGAGATCCATGTTTTCGCCGGCATAGGCGGTGAGATCAAAGTCACACTTTTTCCAACGCAGTCCATCAAGCACATACTCGCTGATCTTGGCCCCGTTCACATACAATTGAAGCAGGCAATCGCCGTGGATACTCCCGCCCGCAACGACCGTGAGAATGGGCGTCTGGGATGACACCGTACCCTTGAATTTCATTTTAGCCGATTCCGTTGGGGAAACGGGATGCATCTCCAGGATCCCGACATGTGCGCCAACGGCTTCATAATGGGGCCGGTTGCTGTACTTATCTGGAGTCATGTCTCCCTGACGCCAGGCGCCTTCATAACTTGCCGAAACTTTCCCATCACCGGTCAGTGCATCTCTTACCAGAATCTGCCAGTCATTGCACCATGGCTCGTAGACCGGCGCTTTCGTACAGGCGGCGGCGAGGAGAAGCAACGTGACGCCAACGATGTATTTATTCATACGATTTCCTCTTTCTCATGACCCGATTGTCTGCCCCTTGGCGCTCCGGTTCAAACTGTTTTCCTGGGGCCACCGACACCCTTTCCTATGGCCCATGCTCCCCCGGTTACAGCCAGGGGAGGAATCGGCCCGTATGGGACCAATAAGCCGCGTAATCAGGAAATTGCGTCCGAAGAAGTCGTTCTTCCCGTTTTGACGGAGCAAAACCCTCCATTAATAATTCAATCCAGAGTAGTGCTCAAGCCTGATACCAAGGATTGAGCATTGGAAAGGCGCCGATTCCTTATGAAATGCTGGGCGCATCCTGTTTCAAGAAAACCGTCTGGGTTGGAAAGGCAAAGTGAATGCCCTCCGCATCAAACCGGCGTTTAAGATCCAGATTGAACATCTGCATGGCCTGCAGGTATTCCTTGTAATCGGTCGAATTAAACCAATGCACAATCTGGATATTCAGCGATGAATTTTCGAACTTATTGAAACTAACCAGCAGGTCTTTCGTACGGGGATGGGTGCCAAAGATTTCCTCGACGATATGGGTCGCCCGCTGAATCTGTTCCACCGACGTGTCATAGGTAAGGCCGATATTCATGACCGTCTTGATGTTCGGCCGCTTGCTGACATTGGTGAGGCTGGCATTGGCCATTGTCCGGTTGGGCACCACCACCAAATGCCCATCCTGATTGCGGATCCGGGTACTGCGCATCCCGATGCCCTCCACCTCCCCATCAATCGCTTCGAACTGAATGCGATCCCCGATCCGGAAGGGCTTGTCAACAAACAGCGCCACCGCACCGAACAGATTCGAAAGCGTGTCCTGTGCCGCCAACCCCACCGCCAGCCCTCCGATGGACAGGGAGGCCAGCAGCCCCGTCACGTTCATGCCGAGATTCTGTACGGTCACCAGCACGGCGACGACCAGCACAAACCCCTTTGCGGTTTTACGGATGACGGGAAACAGGTGCATGTCGAGCACCGCCTCACCCGCGGCCAGAACCCGGTTCTGCCAGGCCTGCATGCCCACATCCACTAGCCTCAACAGCAAATAGGTAATGGAGCCGGCCACAATAATCTTCAGACCGTTGGAAATAAACGTCTCAGCCCATTGCGGCCAAGAGAATACGCGCAGTCCAATATGTAAAAGGACTACAAGGGTAATCACCTTAACGGGCCCATGCGCCAGATCGAGGATGAAATCATCGATATCGGTCCTGGTTTTTTCCACGAGCTTCCGCAACTTGGCCTGAACCAGGTAATCCACACCCTTCGAGGCATAAAACGCCAGCAGCACATAAAGGATCGCGGCCAGATATTGCCAGAGGGGATTGCCCATCATCCTGCCCTGCAACCAACAGAGACGGTCAAGCCCGAAGGTCAACCAGACATTTGACGCCCCCGCCTCCACCCCAGTGGCAAGATTCGTGGTCGCCTCAGCCGCCCATACACTCACCGGCATAACCCCGAAAACCACAACAGATAATTTTAATAACCCGGAAAAACACTTGAACATAACGACCCGCTCCTTGTAACTCTGGGACTCTTCATCAAAACATGTGGCGCATTCCTACACCATTTAGAAGCGAGTACGCAAGCGGGTTGTCACATGCGGCCAATAACGTCTTTTTTCACTCATTATCACCCGTTTGGGAGCTCCGAAACCCGTCAAGTCTATCACATATGTTAAATAAAGTTGAAAATTCCGTGCAATACACCCTGTCAGATGATAATTATGTCCCCTGTTTTGAGAAAAAAGTGAAACAACCAAAAAGAAAGAGAAGCGCAAATGAATGTTCCATTCTACGGTCACGTACGCCAATACAACAACATCAAGGCTGAAATTGACGCCAACATCAAGAAGGTCATTGAGAGCGGCGAGTATGTCCAGGGGCCCATGAACAAGCAGTTCGAGAAGGAATTTGCAGCGTTCAGCGGGACCAAGCATGCCATCGGCGTCGGCAACGGCACGGATGCCCTCTGGCTGACCCTTATGGCTCTCGGAATCGGCAAGGGGGATGAAGTGATCACCAACGCCAATACCTTTTTCGCCACCGCCGAAGCCATCTGGATCGCCGGCGCAACCGTCGTGATGATCGACTGCGACCCCAAGACGAAGTGCATCGACCCCGCGAAGATTGAAGCCGCCATCACCCCCAAGACGAAGTGCATCATGCCCGTCCATCTGTATGGTCAATGTGCGGATATGCCGGCCATCAAAAAGATTGCCGACAAACACAAGCTGTATGTCATTGAAGACAATGCCCAGGCGATTGATGCCGCCGGCGACACCTTCAAAATCGGCGAGTTGAGCGATGCGGTGGCGACCAGCTTCATCATCCAGAAGAACCTCGGCACCTTCGGTGACAGCGGTGCCATCGTCACCAACAACGACAAAATCAACACCACGACCCGCCTGCTTCGCAGCCACGGTTCACCGGCCCGCAACGTTCACAGCTTCGGCTTCAACAGCCGTCTGGATGACATCCACGCCGGGATCCTGAGCGCCAAGCTCAAGCACATCCACGAGTGGAATAACAACCGCATCAAGCTGGCCGAGCGCTATACCGCCGGCCTGAAGGGCGCCAAGGCCTTCGACCTTCCTTACCAGAAGCCGGGCTACCGTCACGTGTGGCACCTGTATGTCATTGAAGTGAAGGACGCCAAGAAACGCGACGAATTCGTCAACTGGCTGGTCAAGAATGGGGTGGACGCCAAAACGCATTACTCCATCGCCATCCACCAGCAGGCCGGTTACCCGTGGGGCAAAGACGCCCGCATCGTCGGTTCCCTGGCCAATGCCGAGAAGAACGCGGCCACCTGCATCAGCCTGCCGATGTTCCCTGAACTGACGACCGATGAAGTGGATCACGTCATCGCCAAGTGCATGGAGTGGGACAAGGCCAACGCCTAAAGGACATTACTATCCATGGGAAAACAATACACAGCAATGGTCGTTGGTGCGGGAAAACGCGGCATGCATCATGCCACGGCCTTCCAGGCGAATCCCCGCTTCAAAGTGACCGGCCTGTGCGATATTGATGCCTCCAAGCTGGACGCTGCCGCCGCCAAAATCGGCGGTGGCGTCAAAACCGGCACGGACGTCAACGCACTGGCAAAAGAGCTGAAGCCGGACGTCTTCTGCTTTTGCACGATGCCCAACCTGCGCATCCCGATGTTGAAGGCCGCCATCGAAGGGGGGGCCAAACTGATTGCCTTTGAAAAGCCGGTCGCCCTGACGAGCCATGAATTGCTCATCATCCGCGATATGCTGGCCAAGGCCGGGGTGAAGGCCGTGGTGAGTCATCAGCACCGGTACGGGGTCCATTATCGGAAGGTCAAAGAGATCATCGCCAGCGGCGCCCTGGGCCGTGTTCACACGGTGTACGGCTATGCCACCGGCTGGATGACACATATGTTGTCGCATCTCATTGATTACACCCGCTGGTATAATGATGAGGCCGACGCCACCTGGGTGATGGGTCAGGCCGCAGGACGCGGCAAACTGACAGATAACCATCCGTCCCCGGACCACATCGCAGGGTTTGTTCAGTATGCCAACGGGGTACGCGGCATTTACGAGTGCGGCGCCGGGGCTCCTGACCAGCCTGAAGTGGCCAAATGGTGGGGCAAGTGCCGCATGGGCGCCCAGGGAACCGAAGGGTTCGCGGAAGTGCTCACCAACGGCGGCTGGCGCGCGGTCACCAAACGGGACGGTTACCAGAGCGGCGAAGGCGTCATGAACTATGACCTGGATATGCCTCCTTATATCCAGGACATGGCCGACTGGCTGGACGGCATCAAGCCGCATCCCTGCCAGTTCGAAAGTGCCTTCAAAGGGGCCGAGATCATGTTGGCCATGCAGCAATCCGCCATCCTGGGCGGGCAGATTGCCCTTCCCCTGACCACGGGAATGGATGAGCAGGATGGGTTCAAAAAGGGTTTATCCGACCGCAAGGTTCTGGTATCTTCCGAGGTGAATGCCAAGGAATACAACGTTTAACTATGGAAATTATTATTCAACCTGATAGTGACGCGGCGGCCTTGATGGTCGCCCGCGTCATTGCCCGCGAGATCCGGCGTAAGCCGGATCTTGTTTTAGGCCTGGCCACCGGCCGCACCATGGAATCCGTCTACGGGCATCTGGCCCGCATGCATCAGGAAAATGGGCTCAGCTTTGCCAGCTGCCGTACCTTCAACCTGGACGAATATATCGGAATTCCTGCAGAGCACCCCTGTTCGTACCGGCACTACATGAACCTGCACCTCTTCAACAAGATCGATATCAACCCGAAGAATACCTACCTGCCCAATGGCACCGCCCCTGATTTGACGGCCGAATGTCACCGCTATGAGGAGGCCATTGAAGAACGGGGCGGCATCGATATCCAGATTCTGGGGATCGGACATGATGGCCATATCGGCTTCAACGAGCCGCTCTCGTCCCTGCGCTCCCGCACCCGCGAAAAGGCACTGACCCTGTCCACGCTTCAGGCGAATTCCGCCATGTTCGGAAATGACATCAACCAAGTCCCCCGCCGTGCCATTACCATGGGCGTGGGTTCCATCCTGGATTCTAAACGGGCGCTGATGCTGGTCACGGGCGCGAGCAAAGCGTCGATCCTGGCCAAAGCCACCGAGGGCCCCATCACCTCCATGGTGACGGGGTCAGCCCTGCAGCTGCACCCCCGTTGCACGGTCATCACCGATGAAGCCGCCGCCACGAACCTGGAAGGGCTTGACTACTACCGTTGGATTTTCGCCAATGAACCGGAATGGCAGAATTTCTGACCACTTGCAGCGTTATTAGTTATCGGTTATTAGTTAGCAGGATTAATTTCAGCAACCAATAACAGATAACCAATAACCGTTTTATGGGAAGCATTGATCTCGTTCTGACCCTGACACTGGGGTTAACCATTGCCCTGATTCTGGGGTATGTCATGCAGCGGTTGCGCCTGCCCACCGTCGCAGGCTACCTCCTGGCGGGAATTGTGGTCAGTCCCAGTACTCCCGGGATGACGGCCAACCCGGAATTAGCCGATCAACTAGCCTCCGTCGGCATCATCCTCCTGATGTTCGGGGTAGGCCTCCAGTTCAATTTTAAAAAACTGATGGGGGTCCAGCGGCTGGTTCTGCCGGGGGCCGTGATCCAAAGCCTGACGGCGGCCGCCCTCGGCACGCTGGCTGCCATTCTTCTGGGATATGACTGGAAGGCCGGTCTGGCCTTCGGATTGGCCATCTGTGTGGCCAGTACCGTCGCCCTGACCCGGGTGCTCTCCGACAACAACAAACTCCACACCCCGGTCGGCAATATTGCCGTCGGCTGGCTCGTGATTGAGGACCTTTTAACCGTTCTGATCATGGTGCTACTGCCGGCCATTTTCGGATCAGGGCCCGCCGGCATCACCGCCCTCTCGTGGAGTGTGGGGGTATCGTTATTTAAGATCTCCCTCCTGATCTTAATCGCGTTTTTCCTCGGAGGGTGGCTGATTCCCTGGTTATTACGGCATGTGGCCGCCACCCGCTCCCGCGAGTTATTCACCCTCACCATTCTGGTAGTGGCGCTGGGGATTGCCGTCTGCTCCTCTTTGTTCTTTGGCGTCTCCATGGCGCTGGGAGCTTTTCTGGGAGGCATGGTGGTGGGCCGTTCCGATTTCAACCTGCGCGCCTCCACCGAGGCCCTTCCCCTGCGCGACACGTTCGCGGTGTTGTTTTTTGTCTCGGTGGGCATGCTATTCAATCCCCACCATCTCCTGGAATTACCGGGCCTTTGCCTTGCCGCGCTGGGACTCGTGCTCATTGGAAAACCTCTGATTGCGGCCTCAGCCATCCTGCTGCTAGGGTATCCGACGCGCATCGCCTTTTCCATGGCCGTCTCACTGGCGCAGATCGGGGAGTTTTCGTTCATCCTGGCCAGCCTGGGAAGCCAGCTTGGCTTGCTCCCCCCGATGGCAGGCAATGCCCTGGTGATGACGTCGATTCTCTCGCTCATGGTCAATCCCCTGCTCTTCCGGCTGGTTGATCCTGCCGAGCAGTGGCTTGCCCGCCGCCCCCGCCTCTGGCGGTTCCTTAACCGGCGGGCCAATCAGCGGAACGACCAGGTGGACACCCACTCTCCCACCGAAGCCGATCGCACCCCCCCGTCCCATCGCGCGATCATTATCGGATATGGCCCCGTCGGACAGACGCTGACCCAACTCCTGCGCAAGAACAATATTTCGACGACGATTATCGAAATGAACCTTGAGACGGTCGATCACCTGCGGGCGCAGAACATCACAGTGATGTACGGGGATGCCAGCCATGTGGAGACCCTGAAGCGGGCCGGTGCCGCACGTACGGCTACGTTGATATTAAGCGCCCCGGGCATTGCCACCGCCCCCGACATCATCCGCCATGCGCGGGAATTGAATCCCGACATCCACATTCTGGCTCATGCCGGCTATCTGAAGGAATTACATATGCTGCATACCGCAGGCGCCAACCATGTATTCTCCGGGGAAGCGGAGGTCGCCTTTGCGATGACGGCCTCCATTCTCCGGCAACTCGGTGCCTCGCCTGACCAGATCGATCGCGAGGGCGATCAGTTACGCCTGGACCTGTTGGACCAGAAAAACCACACTAAAAAGTTTTTCTACGACCAGAACACCGGATAACCGGTCTCGTCATCGCTTTCTACACAATAGCCTGGACTGGCTGCTGCGCCGAAGGATCAAGGGACATAAAAATCCGCCCTTGCTGTTTATTTCAGCCTCCTCACCCAATCCATTGACATCAATTACAGCCAATGTTATGCGTGTTGTGCATGAATTCGCAAGTTTCCCTTAAAGATGTTGCCCGAGTTGCTGGCGTCGATACATCCACCGTTTCGCGCGTTCTCACCGGGAAGGCGGCCAAAGGCCGAATCGCCTCAACCACGCAAGCTCGCATCCGCTCTGCGGCCAACCAACTGGGATACGTACCTAAACCGCTGATCCTTTTCTCCAGGGCTGCAGCGCTAGTCCCGGAACCGCTACCGGTGGCCGACGTCGTGCCTCCAGTCTCCGAGGTGGCAGCCGACGTCCCGGCGGCTGAAGCGGCTAGTGAGCTCCTCCCAGGCACCAATGCCGGCGGGACGCCGGCATCCACCTTGGGGGTTTCCCCGTGAGTGTTTGCCATAGTGAAATATTGGGTGGTAATTATCTAATAGGTAATATGAGCAAAAGTGAGCTAACCAATTCTTGCAGAATAAATTACCGTACTTATGAAGGTGGATGTAACGTTGGAATCAAAATCCCGATGTAAACGGAATACGACATTTGAAATCGTTTTTTAAACCGATGTATCAGATCAATTCGTCCAACAGACGCGGTAATAGCGGTTTGGAAACTTTGCCCAGTTTGTGTCGCTAAAATATAAATTGTCACTGGAAAGAGCATTGGTTTTCAATGGAGTCCAGGAAGAAGTGGAAAGGTTCGTGCAAGCTTTCACCACGGCTACCATGCCACTCGCCCAGTTGACGTTAAATCCAAATTGGTTTGTGTGAATACCGAAACTATAGTCTCCGGTTATCTGAGGATTCCAGAGTGCGGTTGGGACGTTGCCGAATGAAGATCCCCAATTTGTTTTTACAGGTAAGAAATATACAATCGTATTTATAGGGCCATAATTTTGAAAAAGAGAGTCACCAAAGACAGGAGCGTGTCCTTTGAAATACAATGCAATGAGTTTAGAATCGTACGAAAAAGCAGCATAACCGATGTTGACAACGCTAAATGGAATTATAATGCTAACTAAATTATCACAATTGCCGAAAGCGAAATCCGAAATATCAGTAATGCCTTCTGGAAGAATGATGTGGCGCAGGTTTCGACAGTAAGTAAACATATAGGGGGGAAGACGTGTGATTCCCTGGTTAATTACAACATTGGTTAAACTAGAGCAGGCATAGAATGCGCCGTCACCAACGCTGACTAAACTTCCTGGAATTACAATGCTAGTCAAGGTTGAACAGTCCCCGCCAGCCATTAGCCAATGCAACAGCATTGGCTAATGGAGGCGGTAATCTTCA
>JBAXWB010000012.1 GCA_037128595.1 bacterium | reverse complement strand
AGCGGAATATTTAGTGGTATTGAAAAAGTTATTGGCGGCAGGAAATGATGTCCTAATCGTAAGCAAGCCGGTTCTCTCCTGTATCAAGACATTATGCAAGGAATTGGAGCCCTATAAGTCACAGATGCTTTTCCGATTTACGATTGGATCAATGGATGACGATGTCTTGAAGTATTGGGAAAATAAAGCCCCTAAATTCGAGGAACGGTTGGCATCATTGAAATGGGCACATTCTCAGGGTTATCAAACAAGTGTCTCAAGCGAACCTATGTTGGATCTCAAAATTGACCGAGTTATTCAAGCAACCCGTCCCTACGTCACCGATTCAATTTGGTTGGGAAGGGTAAATGGTCTTCGTGCTGCTATCTCCTTGAATTGTCCTGGCGATGTAGACGCAAAGAATAGGGCGAATGAATTGTTGGCGGAACAAACGGATGACTATTTGCGTGAACTTTATGGGCGATACAAGGATGACCCGATAATCAAATTCAAGGACTCGATTAAAGAGGTTGTCGGGTTAGATAGACCTGCCGAAAGAGGTTTGGACATTTGAAAAATATACCCGCTTGCATAAAAGTCGGCGGGGCTAACAACGGCGGCAATGACTAGAGCCCTAGATTGCCGTTTGGTTTTAACGGGCTGGGAAAGGTGGGAATGGGAAGAATATGCAAAAATCTAATTTCGAAAATTACACATCCGGGGAATGCTACTGCTGTTCCCGCTAATGGGTTAATTTTTCAAAAAAAGTATTCAGTCAAGGAAGCATCAAAACTTATGGGTATCGGAGCAACAACTTTACGAAGGATCATCCAAGCAGGAAAAATACCTGTCATATGGATTAACGGTAAAGTTCTTGTCTCTGAAATTGACTTAGAGGCGTTCCTTACTGGTAATTATGGCTTGGTCTCCGTCTCAGCCGCTACTTCATATGTATCGGAGCCAAAAGCCTTATCGCCATTACCTGACAGCATTGCGAACTCCAAATTCTTCAAGAAGGCAAGTTGATCAGGTGAAGAGTCAAAAACATACCCTTACCAGAGACCCCCGAAATGGATACTACTCCGCACGTATTCAAATCGATGGCGTAATAAAAAGGTTTCGTTTCGGGACTTCAAAGAAGCAATCCGAAGATGACCTCAAGAACCTGGAAGCCAAAATCGCCAAAGGGGAAATCTCATTCGCAACCCATGAGTCTTCACAGGTTCAATCGAGTAGTGGCAAAAAAGATATTCGTCTTGAAGAGTTAATACACCGCCACCTTGCATGGATGGAAAGCAACAGAGCAAAAGGGACGCTTGATATCAGGCAGCATTACTTGAATCAATTTCTGGCGTTTACCGGCCCCTCAATGGTCTCTGGCATTACCATATCCAAACTTGAGGATTTCAGGACGTGGGCGGGCAAGCAGTCCAAACTCTCAATCAATCATGGTAGCGAAGCGTTGCGCCACGTTAAGACCATGCTGATTTGGGGCGAGAGAAACGACGTTTGTAATATGCCCGTCAAACATTTTCCCGAAATCAAATTCAATCCTTCAAGCACGAAACTGGTGACTACGGATGATATTGCGGCACTATTCAATGCGGCTCCTCCTGATTTCAAGGACATGATTACTTTCAGCATTCTAACTGGCTTGAGACCGCAGGAACTCAGGCTGTTAAAACCGAACCAAGTTATTTCAGATTTGACCGGCGGCTATTTTTTATTAATTGAAAAGCATAAGACGGCAAAGCATTCCATCTACCCCAAGCCTAGAAAAGTGCCCTTGAGTAGTGCCGCTGCTGAGATCTATCTTCGTGCCGTTCAATCCCATCCAAACGCCGAATATATTTTCCTGAATGCAGACGGCAACCCATATATAGCCAGATCCTACCGCCAGAGATTCCAAAGGTTGTGCAGGAAAGTTGGAATTGCCAAACCCCCTCCCCCATATGCGTTGCGCCATTTATTTGCGACCATTCAAGCAATTGGCGGAATCAACCAGTCAATTCTCAAGCAGGTAATGGGGCATTCCAAGATCCAAACGACTGACCGATATGTTGCGCCAGTTGATGAGGCAAGCAAGGCGGCGGTTAGTTTTATTTCTGAAAAACTAAACTTTATTATGGCTCAGAGTAAGGCGGCTGAAATAAGTGCGAGTCAAAACGGAGACAAAAACGGGCAAAAACCTGTCACCAAACCTGTCACCGAATTGGAGAGTGAAATAGATGGAAAAACTGTCGCCATAACCCGTTGAATATGAACGAGTTATGGTAGGCGATATAGGACTCGAACCTACGACCCCTACCATGTCAAGGTAGTGCTCTAACCAACTGAGCTAATCGCCCGAAAAGATGGCAAACTATAGGGATCAGCCTACCGCCTGTCAATAGCGGGGGTGTTTTTGGGAGGAAATAGTTATGGGTGTTGTTGTAATGGGTTCATCGACTGGCCCATAACCCGGCCCTGCCTATCTGGCCGGACGGATATTCACGTTGCGCACGGTCAGGGAGTAACCCTGCTTGTGATTGATCAGCTTCATGACGGTCGGGTATTGGCCGCAGGAATAACGTTGATACTCGTCAAAGGTCACGGTGCTGAGCCAACTATTCTGGCAGATCGTTTTACCCACCAGACGCGTGGTGACGATGTCAAATTCGTATTCGCTCCAGTCCCGATCATGCCGGCTCCGGAATACGAGATGATCGCCTTTCCGGCAGACCGTCGCCTCCGGCGGCGGCACCCAATCAAAAAACAACCGGCTGATGTCCTCCCCGATGATTTTCCCCGCCTTTTGCGGGTCTCCGAAAACGGCACTGGTCAGCCAGACATTTATTTCTCCATTCGTCCGCATGACATCAAACAACTTGCCCACTGTCGTCGACTCACACACCCCTTCATAGTCCCCCGTCCCCGGATCCACCTTCGCATAGCCCAGTGCCGTCAGCTGGCGGGCAGGTTGCCACCAGTGGTGATTGAACTCGAAAACCCATGACTGCCTGGCTTCATAGGCTTGCGTTCGAGCCGTTTCACAAGCGACCCGAACCCGCGCGACTTCCTCTGGATTGGCAGGAGTCAGTGTCCGGCAGGAAGCAAACAACAGCGGGAGTAAACATGCTAATAGGTGGCTCTTCACATTTCAGTCCTTTCCATCACCTCAGGAAAAAACGGTATACCAGATTGGCAAGAACTAGGAAAGCGGCATGGAAGGACGTTGACCGTTTTGCATGCTTGTCTTACAGTCCATTTATCAGGAGACGTTCACCATGCCTTATCCGCAATTTGATCGCAGTAAGTTGATTGTCAAGTCACTGGCCCAGCGGCCCAACAAGCTTGTTATCGAAAAAGACCACGTCAATCCGGACCAATCCCCGGCCCCACTGGCCGAGCCCGCCATGAAGCTGATGACGGAAACGGTGGCACGGATCCGTTCGGCCCGTCAGGCCGGGAAACCCGTCGTCATGGCCTTCGGGGCCCATACCATCAAGAACGGACTGGCCCCTGTACTGATTAAACTGATGGAAAAAGGCTGGCTCACACATCTGGCCACCAATGGCGCCGGCATTATTCACGACTGGGAATTTGCCTATCTCGGCCAGAGCAGTGAGGACGTCAAATCCAATGTCGCCCGCGGCGAGTTCGGCATCTGGCAGGAAACCGGATTCTTCCTCAATCTCGCGATCATCGTCGGCGCCTATGAGGGCCTCGGCTATGGCGAATCCGTGGGCAAGCTGATGGAGTGCGAGGGGCTGACCCTTCCCTCGGAGGCCGCGCTGATGGAAGAAATCCGGAGCCTGAGCGCGACGGCAGACCGGGTGGCCGCGGCGGCGGATCTGCTGGGCA
Organism: bacterium; assembly: GCA_037128595.1. Lineage (NCBI taxonomy): Bacteria > bacterium. The sequence goes on along the minus strand of JBAXWB010000012.1, from coordinate 123,727 downwards.
CGATCCGCACGTTCAAACTGAAGCCGGGATTCATGGCCGTGCCACATCCGTTCAAGGCCTACAGCGCCCAGGCCGCAGCGGCGCGCCTCAGGATCCCGTTTACCGGCCACCCGATGATCGGGCACGACATCATCTATAACCACCCCATGAATCACGGCGCCGCCATTGGCCGGACGGCCCTCAGGGATTTCATGTCGTTCACTCATTCCATCAGCCAGATTGAGGGTGGCGTGTACCTGTCCGTGGGCTCCGCCGTGATGTCCCCCATGATCTTCGAAAAGGCGCTCTCCATGTCGCAGAACCTCGCCCTTCAGGCCGGGCCCCCGATCCGCCGCCATTTTATTGTGGTGGTTGACCTGGCGGAATCCACCTGGGACTGGCAGACGCAGGGTGAGCCCCCCAAGGACAACCCGGCCTACTACCTGCGCTACTGCAAAACCTTCAGCCGCATGGGCGGAGAGATGCGTTACCTCAGCGCCGATAACCGCGATTTCCTGCTGACCCTCAGCCAGATGTTAGAGACATGAATGCTCCCTACCAGTGGTATCAGACGGGCGATGCCTTCTATCGCGCCCTCCTCTCGGAAATTGAAAAAGCAAAAGAGTCGGTCCGGCTGGAAACCTACATTTATGATGCCGGCTATCCGGGCGATGATATCCGGAAAGCGCTGCTGGCCGCCCTGAACCGTGGGGTGCGGGTTAAAGTCCTGCTGGATGCCTTTGGGTCCATGAACCTGCCCTCCGATTACTGGGAATCGGTTCGCACCGCAGGGGGCGAGGTGGCTTATTTCAACCCCCTGTCGCTCAACCGCATCGCCTTCCGGAATCACCGAAAATGCCTGGTCTGTGACAACAAGGCGGGCTTCGTGAGTGGCTTTAATATCTCCTCCAGTGAAACGGGCGACGGGGTGACCCACGGGTGGCGGGATCTCGGCCTGCGCCTGACCGGCCACGTCGTGCGCGATCTGGCCGCCTCCTTTGAACGGATGTTCACGATCGCTCAATTCAGGCATCACCAACTGCCCCGCCTGCGATTGCGGCGCCCCAGGTTTCTCAAGCGCAAACAGGAGGGGCCGGTCCCCTCGCTTCTGGCCAGCGGCCCCGGCGGAATCGACAACACCATCAAGCTCGCGTTACTGCGGGATCTCCAGCACGCCCGCTCCATCCGCATCATCTCGGCCTACTTCCTGCCCACCCGCCGGATCCGCAAAAGCCTGATCCGGTCTGCGCGCCAGGGCCGGGATGTGCAGATCATCACCGCCGGCAAAACGGATGTCGCCATGTCCCGTTATGCCGGACGCGCCCTGTACCAACGCCTGCTGAAGGCCGGCGTGGGAATTCAGGAATATCATGCCCAGATCCTCCACACCAAACTGATTGTGGCCGACAAGGTGGTGTATGTCGGGTCCGCCAACCTGGATACCCGCAGCCTGAGCATCAATTACGAATTACTGATCCGGATCGAAGACGGGCGCCTGGCCCAGGAGGCGCGCGAAATCTTCCGCAGCTATCTGCCCCATTGCCGGAAAATCAATCCGGCCATCTGGGGAAAATCCCGAAGTTATTGGGAAAAACTGCTCGAGCGCCTCTCGCACTTCCTGCTCGCCCGCCTTGATTTCTTCCTGGCCAACCGCCAGATTTCACGAATGCGGTAATCACACAATCTCTTCGTACTTGCGTTCCATCTGGTCGAGGCAGCGCTTCATGTCAAACGCCTGAATGCGGACCAGGGCCTGCTGACGCAGGTGCTTCATCAGGCCGGGATCATCCAGCAGACGCAGGGTATGCCGGGTCATCTCCTCCACATCACCCGGCGCGAACAGCAGGGCCTCCTTCTCATGGGACAGAATCTCGCCCTGACCGTCCGCCGTGGAGGCCACACAGGCATTGCCCACCGCCATCCCCTCGAACAAGGTACTGGGCGTGCCCTCCTGATGACTCGGGAAAAGCTGGACGTCAAAGCATTGGATCACCTTGACCACGTCATTCCGGTAGCCGAGAAAAGTGATGCGATCCGTCAGACCGTTTTCCTTAACCCACTCGCGCAGCCTCTCTTCATATCGGCCGTTCCCCAGCACCCACAGATAGACATCCGCTCGTTTTTTCAATATCCCCTGCAACGCCTTGAAGGCATCCAGATGCCCCTTGTGACTTTCGAGCCGTCCCACCACTCCCAGGATTTTATCGGAGGGCTTCCGGCCCTGCTCCGCGCGGAAGGCCCGCACCCACTCCGGATCCGCCTTGCGAATCTGGGCCAGGGGAATCCCGCTATACAGCGTCTCCACCAGCGCCGCCGGAATATGACGCTTCTCCACGGTAAAGGTGCGGGTGGATTCAGAGACGGCATAGGCATAACGGGTGAAGTGACCTAACAGCCACTCCACCGGACGCTGAAAGACCGGCACCGTTCCATAGTTGCAATGTTCGTGGACAATCACCGGCTTACGCAGCAGAACGCCGGCAATCCGGCCCCACGTCGAGGCGCCATAGCCGTGGACATGGAGGATATCCACGTCCGCACGCCGCATGATCCCGATCAGCTTGAACAGGTTCCGGGGGTCCATCTTGCCATACCCGAGGTAGAGCGGCTCAATGCCGGCCGCCCTGAGCCGGAGATCCGCCAACTCTCCAGGTCCTTTCCGGCTGCACAAAAGCACCTTGAACCGGCTGGCGTCAAAGGCGGGAAGCCAGAGCTCAAACAGCCGTGAGACCCCATGAAAAGAGACCTGCTTATCGCCAAAATGTTCACACAGGTGAAGTACGGTAATTCTATTCATTCAGCCTGCTTCCCATTCATTTAACTTGTTGCCGCCGTCCTGACCGAATATATTGTCGACGCTTTTTGTACGGATTACTTACAACGATTACACGGGCTTATACCAATGAAGTGTTTATTTGTCTATAAAACGGCCTCACTTGATATCACCGACCCCATGGGGATCATGTGCCTGATCGCCAATGTCAAAAAGCATGGCCATGAGTCGGACCTGTTCCTGACCAACCTGGAACCCAACCTGTTCAAGGCCGTCGCCGAATACAAGCCGGACGTGATCGGCTTCTCGGTCACCAGCGGTTCAGAGCCCTATTACCTGGAACTTATCCGCCGCCTCCGCAAACACGCCACGTTCATTTCCATCCTGGGCGGTCCGCATCCCACGTTTTTCCCCGAGATCATTGACGAACCCGAGGTCGACATCATCTGCCGCGGGGAGGGTGACGATGCGATCGTGGCTTTATTGAACAAGATGCAGGCGGGTGAGGATTATTCGATGCTCCCCAACCTTTGGGTCAAAAAGAATGGCGAAGTGATCAAGAACCAGATCATGCCGCTGAATCACTCGCTGGACTCGCTCCCCTTCCCCAACCGGGCCTCATTCCTGAAGTATTACGCCTATGCCCACAGCAGCGTGAAGCACTTCCTTGCCGGCCGTGGCTGTCCCTATGACTGCGCCTACTGCTTTAACCACAAGCTGAAGAAGATGTATCGCGAGGAAGCCAACGAGACACAATATTGCCGGCTACGCAGCGTGGAGAACGTCGTCCAGGAATTGGAAGAGGTTCGCAAGCACTACCCGCTCAAGATTGTGTATTTCCACGATGACCTTTTCATCATGAACCGTGTCTGGCTCAAGGAGTTCGCCGAGGTCTACAGCAAGCGGGTGGGCCTGCCCATGATCTGCTACGTCCGTGCCAACCTCGTGAATGAAGAGGTGGTCAAGTCCCTCAAGCTGGCCAATTGCGTCACCATCGCCATGGGCATTGAGAGCGGCAACGAGGAACTCCGCAAAATCGTGCTTAATCGCGACATGACGAATGCCAAAATCGTCGAAGCGGCAGATTTGTTCCACAAATACGGCATTTCCATTATGACCCAGAATATGGTCGGGTTGCCGGACGAGACAGTGGAGAATGCCTTCGAGACCATTGCGGTCAACGCACGGGTCAAACCCGCTTACGCCTGGGCCTCCATTTTCCAACCCTATCCCCGCACCGCGCTTTGGCATTATTGCGTCAAAAAAGGCTATCTGGACGCGACCCACAAGCAACATGCGTCCTATCAGGTCGAGTCCCCCATCAACAAGGGCCAGACGAAGCGCGAGTTTGAGAACCTGCACAAGTTCTTTGCGCTCTGTATTGAGTTCCCGGCCCTGATCCCCCTGGCGCGCCGCCTGATCAAGTGGCCTAACAACCTTGTCTACAATCTCATCTATCGCGGCTTCAAGGGCTATACCCACATCTTCCGCCTGAAAATGAGCAGCGGAGAGCTGGGCTTCTTTGTCTACCTCTGGGGCATCATGCTGTATAAGCTGCGCCGGGCGATGGGGCGGACGTACTAGCTTACTCGTTACATCCTAACCCTGGTTTTGACAGAGCAAAACCCTCCATTTTTATCGATGGAGGGTTTTGCTCTGTCAAAACCAGATTCGCGCCGCTGGCCGCCCCTGTATCTAAACCTACCAACTGGGGCAGGCAGGCAGGGCCGCATCGAATTCTTTTATCAACGCCGCTTCATACTCGCCACGGTAGGTGCCGGCCAGGAATTTATCGAGGGATTCGTTCAGGAACCGCTGCCAGGAGGCTTTTTCCTTGCCGGGGACAATGGGAAAGAAGCAGACGCCATTCTCCGTGGCCGCCCGGTAGTCTCCCTGGGCATCCCCGATCATCATGATTTTATCCGTGGCATATTTGCCCTTGGCCGCCAGAGCAATGTGCTCGGTCTTCGTGCCATGCTCCTGTCCGGCGATGACGCGAACGTACTGAATCACCCCATGCTCGGTCCACTCACGCTCCAACGCCTCAAGCGGGGTCTGGGAGACCACCATGATGTCGGCCTTCGGGAAAGCCTTTGCCAGCGATTCCCGCACAAAGGGGAACAGCGGCACGCCCTTCACAATGTCCTCGATCGTCGCATCCACCGCCTCCGACCAGGCGAGTACGTTCCGCAGTTCCGCATCCCCTGTTTTATCGACCAGTGAGCGCAAGGCGCTTTTGCTAAGCTGGGCCTCCGCCCGCACCCATTGCCGCAACCGCGGGAGATCCGGCACGGTGATGCCCTGCTGAATGACTTCCCTGCGTTTGGAGAGCCAGCCCAGCACCGAAAGAATCGCCGGATACCGGTTGCTGCCCCGCTCCTTGGAGTACAGGTTGACGAATTCCGTCGCGTCCCGCGCGTATCCGGCAATCGGCTCCAATCCGAAATATTTGATATTATTGGGTAGAAAGCACTGCTTCTGTTTGATCTCCATCGTATCAAAGGCACAGCCATCGGAATCAATCCCGATGAAAAACTCATGAGCCGGCCGGAACTCCCTCAGCGTCCTGACTAACCCGCTCACTTGGCTTTTCCGCTGATATCCTGAACAATCCCGGCGCTCACCTTGTGGGGATTCGGCGTTTTGATCACTTCCAGCGGCTGGGCATTGGGCGCCGCATGCTCTTGATAGGTCAGGGGCTTGGCCCAGCGGACCGCATTGCCGATCACTTTCAACACGTTCTTGTCGTAGTAAATCGGATAGGTTTCATGGCCGGGCCGGAAATAGAAGACCTTGCCATGTCCGCGCTCAAACGCCACGCCGCTACGGAAGACTTCCCCGCCCTCAAACCAGGAGATGAAAATGATTTTGCCATCCTGGGGGATGTCAAAGCGTTCACCATACATTTCAGCATGGGGCAACTCAAAATACTCGCCGATGCCCTGGGTGATCGGATGGGACGGCTCAATATTCCAAAGACGCTCCTTCTCCCCGACTTCACGCCACTTCAAGGAACAGTTCGTGCCCATCATCGCTTTGAAAATTTTAGAGAAATGGCCGGAGTGGAGCACAATCAGTCCCATCCCTTCCAGCACGCGCTTCTGGACGCGCTGGACGATTTCATCTTTGACTTCAGCATGGGCGCAATGCCCCCACCAGAGCAGGACATCGGTACTATCGACCACGTTCTGGGTCAGCCCGTGCTCCGGCTCATCGAGTGACGCCAGCCGGATCTCCAGATCAGACGCGCTGATGCCATCGGCAATCGCCTTGTGCAAGCCGAGCGGATACAGTTTTTTAACGATTTCATTCGATTTCTCATGCCGGAATTCGTTCCAGATCGTTACCCTGATTTTTGCACTCATTTTAGGTCTCCTTGAATTGATTGATTTGCGCAAAACAAGAGATAATCATGCCTGACATTCATCCTACTGGCTAGGCAAAACGTAATGCGAACCTTGACAAATCCGGCCTCGGCTAGGATAGTTTCCCCCATCCTTTAAACGTGATCCCGGCTGTCAGATAGAAAGAGTCATTGTGCAAACCATCCTTCGTATTCCTGCTACTGCCAATCCCCCGTACTATGCGACGCAGCGGGAAGCCTATGAATTTTATACGTCCCACTTCGCCCTGACCCCCGATGAGCACTCCCTCTATCACAAACTCCTGATCGATGGCCCTATTCAAGGCCGCTATTTCGGACTGGACTGCGCTGAGGATGCCTGCGAAACGAATCCTGACCGTCTGAACGAACGGTTTGTCAAATATGCCCGGCAGACCGGCGCCTCGGCGGCCAGCAAGGCCATGACGGAAGCGGGTCTATCGCCCCATGACCTGGGCGGCGTGATTGTGAATACCTGTACCGGCTATTTATGCCCGGGCCTGTCATCCTACCTGGTGGAAGACCTCGGGCTCCCCTCGTCCGTCAAAACCCTGGATATTGCCGGCATGGGCTGTGGCGGGGCCCTGCCCAACATCGACACGGCGGCGGCCTTGCTGGCCGCCCATGGGGGCCGTCCCTGGTTGAGTGTGGCCGTGGAAGCCTGCAGCGCCACCCTGTTCATGGGCGCTGACCCGGCCCTGATTGTAAGTAACTGCATCTTTGGCGATGGGGCCGCCGCCGTCATCCTGCAAAAGGAGTCGACGCTGTCCAACCCCACCGGCCTGATGCGTATCCTGGGCAGCACCTCCAGCATCCACCCCAAATATCGCGAACAGCTTCGCTACCGGCAGGAAACCGGTCGGCTGCGCAATGTGCTCACGACCCGTGTTCCGGTAATCGGGGCCAAACTCGCAGGCGAGGCCCTGACCGCCCTGCTGACCCAGCATCAGATGACGCGCCAGGATATCTCCTGGTGGGCGGTCCATGCCGGGGGTACCGCCGTCCTGGACCAGGTGGGACGCGATCTGGGGTTGGACGCCAGCGCGCTCCAATATTCACTCAACGTCTTCCGGACCTATGGCAACATGTCATCCCCTTCCGTCATGTTCGCCTTGAAACAGATCATCGAGCAAGGTCACCCCAAGGCCGGCGACCGGGGCGTTCTGCTCTCATTCGGCGCCGGCTTCTCCGCCTTCGCCATGCTCATCGAATTCCTCTAAAAGACGTCCCATGTCCAGTCCCCAAAATGCTTATGATGCCGACGTGATTGTGTCGGGTGCGGGTCCGAGCGGAACGTTCCTGGCCAATCTCCTGGGACAACAGGGGCTGTCCTGTTTGCTGCTGGAAAAGCGGCTTGAACTGTCCCCCTCCTCCATGGCCATCGGCGTCATGCCCCCCTCGCTGAATCGCCTGAATCACCTTGATCTGGCCGGACCGGTCCGCCAGGCCGGCTGCGCCGTCACCCGCGCCAGCATCCTGACGGAAACCTCACTGCTGGGGACATTAGACTTGAGCGACCTGCCCCCGCCCTTCAACTACGTCCTCTCTATCCCGCAAAGTAGCTTAGTCCGCATTTTACGCGACAAACTCCATGCTTGGCCCCGCGTGCGACTGCTTCTGGGCCAGGAGCCCCGAGGCGTCACCCAGACCCAACAAGGGGTGCTGATCGAAACCATCGACACCGCCACCGGCCACACCGCCACCTTATCCGCGCGTTTCGCCGTCGCCTGCGACGGGAGCCGCAGTCCGATGCGCACCTTCGTGGGCATCCCCATGCATGGCAAAACGTATGAACCGTCCTTCTTAATGGGCGACTTCCCTGAATCCACGCCCTGGGCCGGAGAAGCCAGACTCTTCTTTACCCCCACCGGCTCGATTGAATCGTTTCCCCTGCCCCAATCGAAACGCCGCTGGGTGATTCAGACCCAGTCCACGCTGGTCAATGCGACGGCTCTGGTGCAACGCGTCGAGGCGGTCACCGGCATCGCGCTTGAAGCCGGAGCCGCGGAATGGGTCACCACCTTCACCCCGGAACGCCGGCTGTGCCGCCACTATTTCAAGGGCCGGGTGGCGCTCTGCGGGGATGCCGCCCACGTGATGAGCCCCATCGGCGGGCAGGGCATGAACACCGGCCTGGCGGACGCCTGGCATCTGGCTCCTGTCCTCGCACGCCTCTGTGCCACCGGCGGCTCACCTGAACCCCTTTTCACGCGCTATGACCATTGCCGGCGGCATGCCTTTCGGGTCGCCGCCAACCGGGCCGCCTGTGGCATGTGGTTGGGCACCCGTAAAGGCCGGCGGGCGGCCGCCTTGCGCACTGCCTTTATCCGCCACCTCCTTTTCGGCACCGCCCTGCGCCACCACCTGGCTCCCTATTTCGCCATGCTGACCATTCCGGATACCGATCCCATAAATAAATAAATGTCCAACGACTTTCTATCTAACATGCGGGAGGATCTCGCCGCGCCAGAACGGACCCGGAGCCTCAACCGGGACCTCTTTACCTTGATTGCCCCCCAATACGACCAGGCCACCCGTTACCTTTCCCTCGGCCGCGATGCCTGCTGGAAAGACCGGTTGGTGGCCAGCCTTCCCGAACGGACCGCCCCCGTCTGTCTCGATCTCGCCTGCGGCACCGGAGACCTCACCCGGCGTCTCGCCGTGAAATATCCGGAAGGTACCGTGCTCGGCCTTGACCTCACCGAGGCCATGCTGGACCAGGCCCGTCACTATGGACACCCCCCTCATGTCCGCTATGTGGCCGGCGATATGGGCCATACGGGCCTGGCGGACAGCTCCGTGGATATCGTCACCGGCAGTTACGCCTTGCGGAATGCAGGCGACTTGCCTGAGGCCCTGCGGGAAATACACCGCATCCTCAAACCGGGCGGGCTGGCTGTGTTTCTTGATTTTTCCAAGCCCGCCCATCCCTGGCTTCAAGGGATCAGTCACGCGATCCTCACCCTCTGGGGCAGTGCCTGGGGCTGGCTTCTCCATCGCGATCCCCGGGTCTACGCCTACATTGCCGATAGTCTGGCCCGCTATCCTGACCGCCACCAATTAGCGGCCCTTCTCAGGAAAACCGGGCTTGAGCCCCTGCACACCCGCTACGCCTTTGCCGGGCTGATCGAATGCCTGGCGGTGGAGAAGCGACCATGACGCATGACAAGGGCGGGAGGGTTCAGGGTTCAGGGTTCAGGGCCTCTGTTCTGGATTTTTCGCGGCGGGCGGATTTGGTAGAGGAGATGGACCGGACTGACTGCGATCAAACGATCTTATTTGCCACGTTGCGCCAATTCGAACTGACGAACATTCTCTTCTCCCGCTACCGGACGTTACTGCAACGCTACGTTCTCGCGGACATACGACGCCAGCCTGGACGGGCTTACCAATTAACGGACCTCGGCGCCGGCGGTTGCGATGTCGCCCGCTGGCTGGTGCGGGTCTGCCGCCGGGAGAAACTCAAAATCACGGTGCGGGCGATTGAACAGGATCCGCGAATGGTGCGCTATGCCCATCAGGCAAATGCCGGCTATCCGGAGATTGAGGTGATTGAAGGGGATGCTTGCGACCCCGCCTGCTGGGGAACCCCTGACTACGTCTTCGCTCAACACCTCTTGCATCACTTACCCGATGCGGCTTGCCGCCAATTACTGGAAGCTCTCGACCAGGTGGCTCCCCGCCAATTTATCATCAGCGATCTCATCCGCAGCCGGATCGCCTATCACGCCTTCAGATTGGCGGCGCTTCCTTTGGCCCGGGGCACATTCATTGTGGAAGATGGAGCGCTTTCCATCCGCAGGGGGTTCCTTGAACCGGAGGTCAGGCAGATGGTGAGCACCGTTACCTTGAAACACCCGGTCTCCATCTATCGCTTATGGCCCGCACGTCTGGCCATTGTCGGGGGAGAGCAAGAGGTTTTGACGGAGCAAAACCCTCCATTCTGACTTTCAACTCGGGACTCGCCACTCGCAACTCTCTCCCTCACCCCGGAAACCTTGAATTCAGGAGGCTGACGCCCCAGAGCCCGAGGATGGAGGAGCACCCCATGGCGACCGCACTCAATACGGCGATGAGCGCCAGGGGGAGTGGCTGACACAAGACGCACACGAAGACACCGCAGGTCAGAGCGAATAATACGCCCCCAAGGATCATCTTCTTGATCAGCAACGGGGTCATTATTTTACGGAAACGGACCTTGCCATCAAACAGTCCGGCGGCAAAAACGGCCACCACCGTAAAGGGCAGGGCGTAGCCCAATACCGTCACCACCGCCAACATCTTCTCAAGCCAGCCGGGCTTCACCATCAGCGCCAACAGCGAAAGCACCAGGATGGTCGCCGTATAGGCCTGGGTGAAATGCACCAGGATCGGATGAAGATCCAGTGCCAACAGCAGCTTGCGCCTATCAGAGATCCGCTCGTCGTGCGGCACAAACATTTTGGCCTTCACCCCGCAGGCCGGGCATTCCTCGCCCAGCTTGCTTTGTGCCATGATATACCCGCATGATTTACAAATGACCATTTGCTGCATTGTCTGTCTCCTTTTTCCTGAAAACCCGATAGGTGAAATAGCTGTAGGCAATGACGATAGGCACCAGAATCAGCCCCGCGCCCAGTAACAGTTTCAGCGTCGATAGGGGGGCCGATGCGGTCGCCAGCGTCAGGCTCCACTCCGGATGGTGGCGCGCCGGCAACACCGCCGGATACAACGAAGCCGCAATCAGTACCCATAGTCCCAGGACATTGATACAGGAGAACCTGAACGCCCAGCCGGCTTGCGCTAGCCACAACCGGCCACCAATCACCCCGAACATGCAGAGCCCGCCCCCGGCCATGGCCCATGGCTCCGTTTTGGCCTGCGGGAGGAAAATAGACCAAGCCGCCATCAGCACCAGGCTTGCGCCGGCCAGCACCCACCAGAGTTTTCCTGCCGCGGCCTTGCCGGCTTCGGAGGGATCCTGATTCAAGGCATAGGTGGCCCCATGCCACATCACGACCACCAGACCGGCCAAAGTGAAAATCACCGGAAAGGCCGTAACATAGTCTCCCGGCCGGACGCTCAGTTTCCCCGGCCCATCGAACGGAAGGCCCTGCAGAATGGTCCCCAGGAAAAACAAGCCCAGTACCGCCACCAGATAACTGCCGGCGGCCGCCACTAGGTGCAACCTGCGCTGATGTTCAAGATCATGATAGGAGTGCTCCAGCGCCATGGCCCGAAGGATGAGCCCGACCATGAACAGCAGGAAGGGAAGATAGACGGTCCCTAACAGCAACCCCGTCACCGCCGGAAAGGCCCCGAAAACAAACCCGGCGCCCACCACCAGCCAGACCTCGTTGCCATCCCAGAACGGAGCAATATGCGATACCAGCCGGGCCGACTCTTTCTTGCCCCGGGCAAAGGGGATCATCATCCCGATGCCGAGATCGAAGCCATCCAGCACGGAGAAGAGAAAGAAAAACAGAACGACCAGAAGAAACATGCCATTCTGATAAACCTGTATATCCATAAATTATCCTAATTGGGGGCCCTTGCGGACGAGTTTCCGTACCGAAACAAACGTCACCACCGTGATTGCCGTGTACACCAGGAGAATGCCGGTAAACGACAGACTCAATTGCCAGAGAGGCAGCGTAATGGTGGATGCGTCTGAGGTGCGCATCACGCCATAGATGAGCCAGGGTTGACGCCCGATTTCGGTCCCGATCCAACCCAGTTCGTTGGCCAGATAGGGAAGCGGCATCAGCCAGGGCAATAGCAGCAGATACCACCGGGCGGCATCAAGCTTATTGCGCCACATCAGGAATACCCCGAGCGCGGCCACCGCAATCATCACCACCCCCAGCACAATCATCAGGTGAAAGGTGGTAAAGATCACATTCACCGGCGGCCAGGTCTCACGCGGGAACTCTTCCAGCCCTCTCACACGCCCCATCGGATCACCCGACTCCAATAAACTCAACACATAGGGCGCGCCCACAGGAAAGTGAATCACCTGGTTCGCCTCATCTGGAATCCCGAAAAGCAGCAAGGGCGCACCATTGACTGATTTAAAGATGCCTTCATAGGCGGCATCTTTTTCGGGGTTGTTTTCCAGCACCTCCATGATGTGAAAATGGCCCAGAATCGGCTGGGACACGGCCAGCACCAGTGCCAGCGGCAAGGCGATTGAGAGTAGTTTTCTGGCAAAGGCTTGATGCCGGGAACGGGCCAGATAGTATGCGGCGATCCCCGCCGTGACAAAAGCGCCTACCAGCCAGGCCGCCGTCACCACATGCGCAAAACGGATCAGGGTGGAAGGGTTGAACAGCGCCTGACTCAAACTTGTCAGCACGACGCGGCCATCTTCCAGGACATAGCCAGCCGGAGTTTGCAACCAGGAGTTGGCCGCCACAATCCAGAAGCCGGACAGATGCGCCCCGATGAACACGAGGACCGCTGACACCCAATACACGAAGGGCGAGACTCGTTCGCGCCCAAACAAAAGGATTGAGATGAAAGCGGATTCGAGCGCAAACGCGGTAATGGCCTCCACCGAAATGATCGCCCCTAACACAGCCCCCGCATACGTGGAAAAACGGGCCCAGTTCGCACCAATGGAAAAGGGCATCATCAGACCGGTCGCCACCCCTGCCACAAAAACCAGACTCAGGAGCTTGACCAGGAACACGGAAATCGCCCGGTATTGATCCTGGCGCTTGGCGAGATACAGCGTCTCAAAGATAACAATAAAGAGCGTCAAACCCAGCGTGGTGATGGGGAACAGATAATGGATCCCTATCGAAACCCCAAACTGCATCCGCGAGATCATTAGTTCGGTCATAACCAGCATCCTTTTCCAGAAGAATCCCCCACCAAGACAGAATACAAGTGGACAAATTTACACTTCAATACAGCGGAATGCCAACAGGAAATTGGCTTTCCCGCATCGTCCGCAGGGTCTTTTGTTTTGGCCCTTTTGGCACTGGTTTCGACAGAGCGAAACCCTCCATTAAGAATTGAAATCATGAAAATATCAGGTGTTTTCACAATGGAGGGATGCGCTCCGTCGCATCCGGAGAGCCGAAATAAGCCAAAACAAAAGACCCTGGCATCGTCCGGCGTCGTTGCTGTGATTTCTGGCGGGAACGGGAACGACACCATAAAGTCGAATCCGTAAGCATGGACGCGGATGACCTGCGCCCCAGCCCGCCGCCACCCGCGCCTGAAAACTAAATCAGGGCCATTCCGCAACAATAGCTCATTACAGAAACCGTCGAGAACACCGTTCGAATTGTTCTGCAATTTCAGGAACTGGCGGAATGCGGGCAGATTGGATGGCGTTGCGGATTTGCTCCAACGTCAGTTGACCGGCCTGGATAATGAACCGGGCATCCATCCGATCGATTGGATCATCACGCATGAGTTTGCTTAAAAAGAGATCTTCATCCCCCAGGCGAAACAGGTCCAGATTTTTCCACGGCCCTTTTACAGGAACCCGTTTCGACCGCCACTCCTGCGTTAAGATCACTTGAGATTCCTCAAAGAAATGACTGATATACAGCTCCTGATCGGCAAACATCACATTCACTTCTTCGATCACTTCCCAGAAGTTGCTGTGTTCAACTAACTCCTCCGCCTGCCCAATCCACAATACGGCATCCACATCACGGCTCAGGGCATAATCTTTCGGGGGATTCGGGAAACCCAGATGCAAGGCAGCCCGGCCATACAACGTCAGCTCCACCCTGCCAGTAAGCCGCTCATCCACTGCGGCAAGCAATCGTTCGGCATTGGTCATGCCACCAACCTCCAGGCGGCGGCATTAACTCGCCCGTTAGCCATCACGGGTTGAGCCAGCCGGGTCCAATGCATGACGACATCATGGGGGTGCGCTGCACCTGCAAAGATATTGGCTAGAAGCGACCACGCTGGATGATCTGGCACTACCTTCAAAGCTTCCTTGGCCAGGGCATTGAGTACCGGCCCAACCCGCTCTCGGACCGCTAACCGCGTGAAAAACTTCAGGTTTAATTCATTGCGCGAAATTAACTGAGCCGCCAATCGCAAGAGTTGCGGCCGATCCAGCCCCTGAAGCATGCAAATCGCCACCACCAGCTCTTCCTGCGTGAATACTTCGGCAGGCGGAGGCAGGAAATCATCCGGAGCCGCCGGCTCTCGTACAATGATTCGAGCCCCACGGCTATTGGCGACATCGAGCAACCAATCATCGAGAAAAACCGCCGTTGATGACGGATATCTCTTCATCAGGGATTCAACCCGCATTCGGAAGGCGGAAACATGCACGGTGAGACCCAAGCGGTCGCCCAAAGTATGCTGCTTTACAACTGATGCCATAGTTACTTTGTAACACAGACCCGCCCCCATCTCAACCTCCATGAAACCGACTCACTAGGCCTCATCGTTTCGCAGGTTGAGGGTGAATCACGTCTCTTTGTAACCTTTCCTCCTCTCGCCCGATTAAGGTGTAAAGGGACTTCATCAAACCGGTGAAGCCCTAACAGGAAAGGTCACAGGAATTGGCGACAGGAAGATTGTCTTTCTTATTTTTTCATTGATATTTTGCGCAAACGTATTTATATCGTTTGCGCATGAGTTTACATATTTTGCGCAAACGTATTATTATTCGTTTGCGCAAATGGTGTGACCAGGAAGCGGAAGATTGTCTTTGGGCGTCTCTTTTCCTCGCCGGAATCCTGCTGGCTCAAGGCGGCGCGAAGTTCCCTTGCGGCGTGATGGTGGCCGATGGCGGCCTGCAGCGAGCTTGCCGAACGGTTGAAGGGTATCTCCAATCCGCTCCCTGAAAAGTGCAATCAATTGCACGCCTCAACTACTCCTAGTCAACCAACGGAAGCAGATCGGACACCACTCACCGAGGTGTGGTTGGGTTGGTAATCATGATGCCCAATGAAGGTCGAGCTTCTTCTCTTGATCCACGCAATCCCGCAGGTACAGGTTGATCAGGTGCTGGTATGGAATGCCGGTGCGCTTGGCCATGCCTTTGAAGTACCCAATAATGTCAGTTCCCATCCGGATTGTGACTTGTTTCTTGAGCCGAGAGGCATAGGGATTCTTACGACTCTTCATTTTCGACAGATCATATTCGGCTTTCATAATTTCTCCCATGGATAATGTTTTTGTTCGTTCTTGGTTGCGGCACGTGCTGAAATAATCCTGATGACGCCCCCTTCCTCCCGATGGCAGTGGCAGACCATTATCAGGCGAAGTTTGGCGCTCACGCCAAGAACAAGAAAACGATCTTCCCAGTCGGAATGCTCATCATCAAAGAATTCAACACCACGATCATCAAAGAACACTGAGCGAGCTTCTTCAAACGAGACACCATGCTTGCGCTGGTTCTCGCGGTTTTTGCGCTCGTCCCATTGAAACGTGATCTCATCCATAACGACAATGTAATTACAATGTGGGTTTGCGTCAAGCGCAGACAAACATCCTTATTTCCTTTGCCCAATGTTGCGACTCACCAGTTGTTAATAGGAATAGCCGGACTCCTTCACCAACGGATTCTTGACACTCCCACCGCCTTTACCCATGATCGCCTTTCATGACTGTGCGACTGTGGGCTCACAACAACCGGCAACGGGGAGGTGTTTATGTTTGATGAACCTTTTTTCTTCATCGTCCTCACCCTTCTTGCCATTTACATCCTCGTTCAGCTGCGAAAAATCAAGAATAGCATTGCCGATCTGAATCGCCTGGAAGATCGACTTCTGGATATCCAGCGGGAACTGCGACATCCCGTTACGCCACTGGAAAAACCTGCCATCATTCCCGTGAACGCACCCCCGCCTCCCCCGCTCCCTGTGAGCCTGGCGAACCACAAACAATCCCCCAACGACGGCTCGGCAGGGACGCCTCGCCCTACCGGAATACAGAAGATGTCTCAAGGCCAGGCGACGCCTCCCCCCGCTCCTTCTCCTGCCTGGGTCCAGTCAGCCAAAGACATCCTGAACCGCATCTGGCAGTGGATCCTGGTGGGCGAGGAATACCGGCCCAAAGGCGTGACCATAGAATATGCCGTGGCGACCACCTGGCTGATGCGGGTGGGTATTGTGGCCCTCGTCTCCTGTGCCGGCTATTTCCTGAAGTGGTCGCTGGACAATAACCTCATGGGCCCAACCACCCGTGTAGCGATGAGCATTCTCTTTGGCGTCGCCATGCTGGGCGGCGGCATCCGCCTGCTGGGAAACCGCTGGAACATCCTGGGCCAGGGCTTCGTCGGGGGCGGATTGGCCACCCTCTATTTCAGCATGTACGCGCTTGGCCCGCTCTATCACCTGCTGGACTCCTTGGTTCTGGTCTTCGCCCTGATGATTCTGATCACGGTCGCGGCCGGCATACTGGCCCTTTACGCCGACTCCCTGCTGATTGCCATTTTCGGCATTATCGGCGGCTTTTGCACCCCCATCCTCCTCAGCACCGGGGTCCCCAACTTTCCCGCCCTGTTCAGCTATCTTCTCCTGCTGAACCTCGGCATTCTCGGCATCGCCCAGGCCCGTCAATGGCGCCTGCTGAATTATCTGGGGTTCGTATTCACCTACGCCATCTATATCGGGTCACTCAGCCAGTACAAAGCCACCGACTTCCCTGTCGCTATCATATTCCTGTCGCTATTTTTTATCGCGCACTCCACCCTGGTATTTCTCCATAACCTGCGCCGCTCCATTCCCGCATCCCTCCTCGAAATTCTCCATCTGGTTCTCAACGCCGGTCTTTACTCCTGGTTTGCCTATGGCCTCATCCTCAACGCCTACGGACGGCCCTACCCCGCACTCATGACCCTGGCCGTCGCCCTCTACTATGTCCTGCATGTGGCGGCCTTCATTCAACTCAAGTCCACCGATCGCCGCCTGCTGGTGGCACTGATCGCCCTGGCCGGCTTCTATACCACGCTGACGATGCCCCTGGTCATGGAGCAGGAGTCCCTGACCTTCGCCTGGGCGTTGCAGGCCTTTATGTTCCTCTGGCTTGGCCGCCGGCTCGATAGCGCCTTTCTGCGTCAGCTGGCTTATCTGGTGTACGCCCTCACCCTGATGCGCGTGGCCGTATTTGAATTCCCCCGTTTTGATTTCGCCAGCGCCACCCCGCCCGATATGACCGCCTACTGGAAAGCGCTGACCACCCGCCTTTGGACCTTTGGCGGTGTCATCGGCTCCATTGGGGCCGCCTTCTTCCTTGAACTCCGCCAGTCCGTCAACTCCACCGGAGCCGCCGCAACACCCCTACCCGACACCCCGGATATTGCGCCCGCCTCCTTCACCCATCGCCTCTTTTTCTGGGGTGCCGTGGCCGTGGTGTTCCTGTACCTCCACAGCGAACTGTACATGATGTTCAGCTTTTTCACGCCCTGGCGGCCAGCCATGCTGACTGGCCTCTGGTGTGCCATGGCGCTGGGCTTCCTGCTGCTTTACCGGTCGGCTCAAACCACGTCTTTTTTCGTGGGCCTGATCTTCTTTGCCGCCGGGGCCATTGCCAAAACCCTCTTGGTGGATATGCCCGGTTGGCAACTTTGTGACCATGGCTATTTCAATATGTCCTACACGCCCTTCCTGGCCCTGATGCGGTGGCTGGACTTTATCTCCGTCCTCGCCCTCCTGGGCGCGGGCGCGGCCCTGCTTTACCGACAGGGGACCCGAACCGTCATACCGGCCCTCTTCGGCTACACCGCGATCGCCCTGCTCTGGCTCTTCCTGACCACCGAACTCTACAGCCTGTTGCACTGGAAACTCCGTGACTTTGAGGCGGGCGGCATCTCGGTGCTCTGGACGCTTTTCGCCTTCAGCTTCATCACCTGCGGCATCTGGAAACGCATCCGCGCCATCCGGATTACCGGCCTTGTTCTCTTTACCATCGTCGCCCTCAAGGTCTTCATGGTCGACCTGGCCCACATGCCCACCCTCTACCGCGTCATCGCCCTGATGATTATCGGCGTGCTGCTATTACTTGGATCATTCGCCTATCTTCGTGCCAGCAAGGGATTTACCCATGAGGAGACACCATGATTAACACGTTAAGCATCCGTTTTCTGCTGCTCATTACAACCCTGACACTGCCCCTGATGGGCGCCTCGCCCAATGGCTTTAAGCAATTCAAACCCCTTCAACCGCCGACCGGCCCCTCTACGGGGATCGGATCATTCACCCTTGATGATGAACTGTTCGACGCCCTTGACGCCCCGTTCTCCAATCTTCGCCTCTTCGATACCAGCGGACGCGAGACCCCGTTCCTGATACGACTCAAGGTCCCCCTGCGCACGGTCGAAAGCGTTCACCCCTTCGCCCCCGCAAAAATTGAATCATTCCGGACGCTTGAGAACAACCGGATCGAACTGGTGGTAGGGCGGGATCCGAAACAGCCACCCGTAGCGGCGATCCAATTCGAATCCGGCATCAGGAATTTCGAAAAGCTCGTCACCGTCTCCGGCAGTATGGATCGCGAGCGCTGGACGCTCCTCGCGACGAACGAACCGATTTACGATTACTCCCGCTTTGTGGATGTCAGGCGCGACCAGGTTCCAGTCACCAGCGGTAATTTATCCTGGTTCCGGATTGAAGTCTCAAATATCACCGAGAACAAGGATTCCCCGCTCGTTGAGATCATCCGCCAAACCCGCGGCAGCCAGGTGGCCAACGAGACCGAAGCCACCTCGTTCCGCCGGGAACCTTTCCGGATGGATCGGATCCTCTTCCTCGAGCGCCACACCTCCGTCGTATCAGGCGAGCCGGAGACCCGGGAGCGCGATCTCATCGCCTGGACGGCCAGTCAGGATCTCCCCAAACAGCAAACCCTCCTCACGTTTTCCACCCCCCGGGAACCCCTGGCCGCCCTGATCCTGAAAACCGACGAAGCCAACTTCTCTCGGATCGTTACCCTTGAAGGACGCGTCACGGAACAGGAAACCTGGCAAACGCTGGCGAACGGCCGGATCACCCGCATCTGCGCCGGACTGATCCAGCAGGACCACATGACCCTCACCCTCCCTCATGAATATCGTGGCCGCCACTTCCGCTTAATCATACAGAACCAGGATAACCCGCCTCTCAGCTTTACCGGATTGCGCGTCCGCCACCATGCTTACGAAGGGCTCTTCTTCCCCAAACCCGGAACGACTTATCAGGTCTTTTTTGGAGGCGAGACGATTCCCGCGCCCAGTTATGATGTCGCCACGGTGCTCGCTCAAATTCCGACGGGATCAGGCGCACCGTGGACGATGGGAGCGGCGCAACCCAATCCATCATTTCAAAAACAGCGCACCGCCTGGGTCTCCGGCAAAACCCTGCTGACCCTCGCCCTCATCCTCATGATTGGTATCCTCGTGCCCGTCATTATTGCCCTCGCCCGCAAAATCCCATAATTCTGCCCGCGCCCTACCGGTCAATCAGCACGTCACCCTCACTCAGGACAATCGGTGTCATGACGATGCCCAGTTCCGTCTCAAAGCGACGGACCAGCCGGAGATCCCGGTCGCTGAGCAGGGAAATCGCACACCCCTTGGCGCCCGCGCGGGCGGTACGTCCCACCCGGTGCACATAGGCCTTGCTGTCGCTGGGCATGTCCAGGTTGAAGATATGCGTGACGCCCTTGATATCCAAGCCCCGGGCGGCCACGTCGGAGGCAATCATCACGGTCACGCGGTCACCCCGGAAATCATCCATCGCTTTTTTCCGCTCGTCCTTGGTGAACGCACCATGCAAATCGGCCACCTTGATTTTGTGATGTGCCAACTTGGAGGCAATGACCTCGGCATTTTCATTACGATGGACAAACACCAGTGAGCGCGCCGGATTCATGGCCCGGATCAGCTTGCGCAGCCAGTCCGGTTTTTCGCGCTCCTCACAGACCAGATACAGGTGTTCTATATCCGCATTCACCCGCGCCGAACCCGCCCGGACCATCACCAACTCGGGAGCCATGAGCGTGGCCTCACGGGTGGCTTCCGTCTGCTCGGTGGCCGATACAAAGACCAGCTGCCGGTTGGGGGGCGTGAATTTCACAATCGCCCGGACTGACGCCAGGCTTTCCGCGCTCAGCAACCGGTCGGCCTCATCCAGCACCACACTCTTGATCAAGCCGGTTTTCACCTTGTTCAGCGTGATCATTTCCCGGATACGGCCCGGGGAGCCAATCACGACCTGGGGCTTTTTCTTGAGCTTATCAACCTGCCGCTGCATCTGGGTGCCCCCGATCAGGAGCACCGACCGGATGGGCAGTCCGGAATTGACGGCCAGGGCACCGGCCTGCCGCTGAATCTGAATCGCCAATTCATGGGTTGGAACCACCACAATCATCTGGGTGGCCGCCAGCTGGGGATCGAGCTTCTGGAACAGCGGCAACAGGTAGGCCAGCGTCTTACCGGTTCCGGTTTCAGAGTTGAGATAGGCGCTTTTTCCCGCCAGCAGCACCGGCAGGGCTTCCACCTGGATGGGCATGGGGTCGCTGATCTTCTCGGCCGTCAATGCCGTCACCAACGACGGCTGTAATCCCAGTTCGGTGAATGTCATAGTCATACCTTTCGAAACTTACGTTGAGCCATAGTACGCGCCGCGTAGTGGTTTTGACAGAGCAAAACCCTCCACTTCATTTAATGGAGGGTTTTGCTCTGTCAAAACCGATGTTCAGGCCTCACCAGCGGAAGTTCAGATAGCCGTCAAGGGTCGCGCGATCGTAGATGGGGCCCTGCTGATACTGGACATCCCCACCGAGATTGAGGCGCGGGGTAAGCCAGTAGACGCCTGCCACTTTCCCGCCAATCACATACCGCCAGGCCGTGTTACGCTCCATCGCATACCCCGCCTGTCCGCTCAGCTGCGCCCCCCACTTAACGCCGGTACCCTGCAGGGCGGCATAGAGCTGGTGCTGCTGCAGCTCGGTCGGCGACCAATACTCCGGCACGTCGGTCGTGCTGTCGGCAAACCGTCCCGCATACCCCACGCCCAGATAGGGCGTCTCCTTGAGACGCCGGATCAAGCGCACATTGCCCCACCAGGTGTTATTCCCGTCACTCCGCTCGGTCAGGGAGAGATCGGCAAAACAATCCCAGAAGTCCAGCAGGCGGGAATAAGTCTCCACCCCTTCGCGGTGCGAGGTGATGCCCGCGCGCAAGGCCTCAACGGTCTCCATCATTTCCATCCGGCTGATGAGATTCACATACCCCTTGAGCCAGGGATTCGGCAACCGCAGGCGGGCCCGCCACCCGGTTTCATCCGGAAGGGTATCCATCATCCACTCCTGAAAACCGGCCTCCAGCCAGACCTCAGGCGCGACATAGGCCAGGAATCCCAGATCGGCCGACGTGGCCCGCTCATGACCCAGTCCTTGCTGCTCCCAGTTATGACGTCCCATCTCCGCCTCCCAGCGCAGCCAATCTTTAACCGGGCCTTCGCCGCTGAGGCTGGTTTCCCAATAACTCCGATGTTCGTTATCCCACCAGGCGGTAGCATCCAGCCGGGCGGTCGGGCGCCGCATATTGGTCACTTTTTCTAAAAGGGCCAGAGGCCGCGGATCACCCGCCGGCGCCAGCTTGACCGCCTCCCGCGATTTCTCAAGGGCCTGGGCCAGATCCCCTTCAATCGCCGCATTCGCGCCCTGATTGAAGGTCACCTCAAAGGGATTTGCCCCCGCCTCTGCGGCTTTCCGGAACCAATAGGCGGCTATTTCACTCTGACCGTGCCAGTAATACAACTTGGCCAACTCCAGCCGGGCACGCACGACCGAATTGCCCTGCAGGATGTGACTTTCCAGATCCGCCGTTCCCCAAGCAGGCGGCACCGCCTTGGCAGGTAACCGTAGGGGATCCGCGGGGCCTGAGATAAACCCGTTGTCATCCCGGCAAACGGCCGTGGCAAACGACCGGCCGACCGCATTCGAAATCACGGCGAGTGAGGCCGGGTCGGTATCCAGTGACAACTGGCCGTAATCGCCGCCCGGATAATAAAACAGGGGGGCCTTGCCAACGCCCGCACTTGCGGCGGCACCCGATAGGATCCCGGTCACTCGATCCGTCATGGCCTCCAGGGATTCCGGCGCGCCATTGATCACGATGCGATGCGTAAGCGGATTGCCCTTCACCCCGTCCGCCCGAACCACCTCCGGGACCAGAGCCGGACAGGTCACCCCCATCCGCCACCGTCCGGTCTGTCGCAACTCGGCCAGGCGCTGAGGGGAGGTCATGCGCGGCAGCGCCGTCTTTAGTCCACGCGGATCCACCACCATCACCGCCGACGCGTTATATTTTTTAAGAGACGCATCCACCGCCTCCACAACGGCATGATCGGGCTGGACCAGAATGACCATCACGGTTTTCTCCCGACGGGACCCGGTCGGCATTTCGGTGACAAAGTGGTAGTCATTGGAGGCCAGGCAGGCAATATGTGAATCGATCTGGGCCGCCGTATTCCGCCCGGGGTAGTCATAGACCGTCGTATCCCCATAGAGCAACAAGGCGGTCACCGCATTTTCATCCCGTTTCGCCAAGGGTTCCAAAATCCTTATCGCACGCCAAAAGGCGTCCGCCTCAGCCAGGGTCATCGCATAGCGGCGAAGGGCCATGTCATCCCACGGTCGAGCCGTGGCCAGCCGTTCGGCATAAGGAATGGCCTGCCGGGGTCGCCTTGCCACCAGTTCCTGATCACGAAGGAACACCAGGCTGGGCGCCAACAGGGGATTCCGACCCAACAGCTCCTGATGTCTGGCCATCGCTTCCTCCTCGCGACCACAGGCGGCCAAGGCGCGCCCCAACAATAAGGCCTGTGACGTGGACCCGGGGTCATCCAGGACAGTCGCTTGAGCGGCGGCCACCGTGGCGGTGGGCGCGCCAACCGTCTCAATCGCCTCCAGACTTTCAGCCAGACCCCGCCGCAACTGAACCGAGTCGGCAAACTTCAGGCCTTCCTGAGCCTTCCGGGCAACCTCTGCGGGTCGCCCTAATGCCGCCAGAATCTGGGCGAGTGATTCATAGCCCAACACCGTCGGATTACGCACAATAATCTTGTCCAATGTCTCGACGGCTTCGCTCCCTTTACCGGTGCGATATTGTGTCATGGCCAATTCCGTAGCGTAGTAAGGGACATCTGGCATCGCGAGATGAAGGAACTCCCATACCTCGAGCGCCTTTTGATCCTCTCCCAGATCAGTCCACATCATCGCCAACGTATCGCGCAGTGTCGCATTCCCCTCATCCACTCGCAGCGCCATCCATTCGGCCTCTCGCCGGGCCCGCTCAAAATCCCCCTGCCTGACGCTGCAATCAAACAGGTATTTATGGATATCCGCCTGCCCAGGTTCGGCCTCCACACTGGCCTGATACGCGGTGATGGCCGCCGGGAGATCGCCCCGCATTTCAGCCAGTTTTCCCGCCACACCAGACTGGACGGCCACCGCCGTCGCATGGTCCTGCAAGTTACTCAACAGCCGCCCGCCCCAGTTCGCGTCATTCAGCCGCTGGGTTAAATTCCACGCGATCGTCCAAGTCAACCGGTTGGGATCCCGCCTCATTCCTTTTTCGTATAAGTTCAACGCTTCCACCAAATGGGCCCGATCCGTCTCATCACGCCCAAATGAAAAATACAGATCCGTCACACGTGCCGCTTGATCGGGCCGGTTCACCAAGGCGTCCGCCAACGAATCGAGCGCCTCAACCGACCCGGGAATGCCGGAGCAGATGCGCAGGGCATCTACCACCAGTGCAATATCAGCCGGTGCCGCCGTGGCCACACAGGACGCAATAAAGGCCGTGAAATACTGGGGCGTCCCGGACACCAGGCCATTCAGGGCGCGGGCAGATCCCAGATAGAGCCCTGTCCATTCCCGATCCCCGCCAGTCGCCCAAACACGGGCCAGAAATGGCTCCGCCGCCTTGGTGCGCCCGCCCTTAAAAAAGTCCATCCCGGTAGCCAGCGGGGTCGTCTTCGGTAGCCACTGCTCATGCTTCTCCAGCGCCAGGTCCTTGTAGCCTTCCTCAGCCATTCTCCCCACCACCTGCCGGACAAACCGTTCGCGATCGGCCACGCCTATCCCGAGAGCTTTTTCCCAGGTTTCACAGGCATTCGTCCGGTCCCCGGAGCCCCACAGAGTCCAACCCAGTTCCTGATAGGCGTTCACATTGCCGGCCTTGAGGCTGATGGCTTTCTCCAGCGCCGCTCGTGATTCGCCATACTGCTGACGGCGCCCTTGTACTATCCCGAACTGCAGCCAGGCCTCGGCATTTTCCGAATCATTCGTCACCGCCAGACCCGCCATCGCACTGGCGGCCTCCAGCTCATTCTCAGCCATCAGCGCCTTCGACTTCCGGATCAACAAGGTTCGGTCGAGTTTAACGGCCCGGGGCACATCCCCGACCTCAAACCAGAACTCAGCCAACTCGTTCTGGGCCTGCCCCGCCACTCCATCCCCCATCTTCTCGATCGTTTTAAGCTCGCGTCGTGACTCGTCGAGCTTGCCGGCGGCCAGGAGATCCCGCACCAGAAACAACCTGACCATCCATTGATCCGGCAACTCCGACAAGCTCTTCCGATAGCCCTGGATGGCCGCTTCGAAATCTCCCTGGTAATGGGAAATGCGGGCCGTCATTCCGTCCCTGACCCCGGGCGTCAGCACACGGGGAAGCCAGGCGCTGAGACTGGCGCTCGCCACGCTGGGGGCGGCGGTCCGGTCTTCCAACAGACACCAGTCCGCCCAACTGACCCGGTTCGGATCGAGGCTCAAAGTCTGCCGGTATAAATACAGCGCCGTCACCCCGTCGCTCCGGCGCCGCGCGGTCGCGGCCGCTTTTTCAAAACGATCGGCCAGGGCCACGCGTTTTTCCAATTCCGCCGGATAACGGGTTTCAAGCTGCCTCCAGATGTCAGTCATCGCGGCATCCACTTTCAGGGAGAGCACACAGTCCCATAATAATTCGGCCTGATCATCTGCCAGGACCGGCGGCGCCTGATCAAGGGCCAGCTTCAGGCACTCATTGACACGCTTCCACTTCCCTCGCCGGCTGTCAACATAGGCCTGATAAATCGCCACGCCGTCACGATTGTCCCCGGCCTCCCAGGCCGCCTCCAAAAAGGGTGCGGCCGCCAAACGCCGACCGCTCTTATACAGCGTGATTCCTAATTCGCTCAGGGAATAGCCGGGCTTCCAGGCTTTGAACAATTCCAGGGCTTTCGCCTCAGCCCCTGTCTCGGCCAATTGACAAAGCACACGGCGGATCAGGGCATCCCGATCCCCTACATTGGCCTGGACCAGCAGGTCCAGACTGGCCAGTGCTTTCTCGCGATCATCATTCCAAAGCAGCCAGGCCAGTTCCCGATTGATGACAGGGTCCCGGGGCGCAATCAGCAACGCCGTTCGAAATGCCTGGGCGGCCGCATTGGTCTCGCCGCCCTGTAACCGGAGGGTCCCCAGCAATTTCCAACCATCCGCATAACCGGAGTCCCTCGCGACGGCAGCTTCAGCCAGGGCGCGGGCCTTGGCCTTGTCACCCGCCGCCATGGCATCCCGGCCTACCTGAACCATTCTCACCACAGACCATTGGGCCATATCAGGCGTAAAGGCCACTTCGGCCAACCCGGAGCGAGCACTGACGAACACTGCCGCAACTATTGTGAATCCCAACTTTTTCATGGATTCTTTCCTTCTTCTGGCCACTCCATCATGCGATCCGCCCGCGGAACGCGGCGAATCACCCGCTCATCACGCACCACTAACTGGGAGGGGGGATGTCGCCGCAAAAACTCATCAGCCACCCGCATGACATTCGTTCCCGTCATATCCAGCCACACATGATCCGTCTGATTCGTCACAGAAAGCGGCATCTGCTCGCCGTATTTCAGCCGGTGCATAATACGGAAACCCTGGGCCCGCAAAGGCTCTATCCAATCGGTCTGAGCGTTGGCGACCACAAACCCCTTGATAAACGGGCGCAAATCCTGGCGGCCCAATTGAGCGACCATGGAGGCCACCTGGGCTTCAGGTGCGGCCCCATTGGTGGCCGTCGACAGAATCGGCCAGACCTCGGCGCCTTCCGAAACGGCTTGAATGCAGTCCAGACATTGCTGAGCCAGCACCCCCTCGCCAGGCGCAGGAAACGGGCAGATATAATCGGTAATCACTGCCCGCTGGTCGAGAGGAAGCTTCATCCAGGAGTCCACCACCACTCCCTGCCGGTGCAACGGCTTCACCTTCAGATCGAATAGCGATACCGCCCCCCCGCGCGCCTCAAAGCCAATCGAGCCGGAGGCGAAGGGGGGGGCCAACGGAACCGGACCAAAGGCAGGCACATCATTCACGATCAACCAGGACCGAAGGCCTTTTACCGTCCAGTCCAAACGGACCACCTCCCCCGTCGGAGTGGGCGCTGTTTTAATGGTCACCGGCACGCCGTTACGAGGTTCCTGCAACCGGATGTCCTTGTCATCCATCGACAGGCGCAGGCAGTCTCCGGGACTCATCAGGCGCGCATAGCAGACGGTAATGGCGTGCGGCGCACGTTTCACGGAAAAGGAAATCCGGGCATCCGTCCAGAGGTCGCTCCCCCGGAGCTTCGCCGTATCCTCATCATTCAACTTCAACGCATCACCCGCAACCCGGGCGCTCCCGGACAGGGTCCAGCGGTCCCTTAACCCGACGCCCACCATCTGATCCGTCATCGGCAGGGCACGCCTGAGCGCCGTCAAAACCTGTGCGGCCGTCCAGTCCCCGTTCACCCGGAGCCGGGTCAATGCATAGGGATTCCGGCCGGGCGGATTAAAGGGGTCGGACGCCAACACAAAGGCCATCCGGTGATGGTTGTTCACGCAGGAATAATTAACCTCACCCGCCAGCGGATCGCCCCCCGCACGACGCCCATTATCCGCGTAAGGATACACATAGGCCGTCACCGCGCTCCCATTCAGTTTCGACAAGGCCAGCGCCGAGGCACTGTAATCCTGCTCCAGCCTCGCCCGGAACTCATCATCCGCCTCAAGGCGCTTTTCCCGGGAGATCCATTTGCGGGTACTCAGAAAGTGGTCCTTGCGCCCGTCGGCCGTCTCCAGCAGTTCAACCGCCTGATGCCCCATATTGGCAATTTCCCACTGAGGCAGGGCAATGATTTTGCGGATATCGCCGCGCTTGAGACATGACTCATCCCACCCCTCCATGGACGCGGTTGGCACACATAACGTGGCCCGCATCCCGAACTTCCGCAGCACGGGGTGGGCCCGAATAAAGGTTTCTTTCCGGGCTCCCTCGAAAAGAATAAGAAGCGCCTTCTCGGGCAGAGGGGCACGCCCCTCCAGAAAGGCCAGCGCATCCTCGGTGGTAATCGTGCGATACCCGGCCATCTGCAAGGCCTCCATGTGCGAAAGCAAGGTCGCGGAAGAGGGATAGATGGTCTTTTCATCACGGGTGACTCCGGCATAGGAAATCACCATGAACCCATCCCAGTTGGACCAGACCTCATGCTTGTAATCCAACGGCGGCGAAGGACGGAACGTGACCCAGAGGATCGCCGCCACCAGCCCTGCAAATGCCAGCCATTGCAGAAAATTAATCACTCGCTTCATGCGTCATCCCCTAATTTCGCGTTCCCCACAACGTGCGGGAGAAGGTCAGCACCGCCCAGGGCAACTGCCAGATCAGAACAAACATATAGTAAAAACAGAAGAGGATCCCATAGAACCAGATGCGGGACCGCTTCAGGAAGAGATACGTACAACTCATCAGGCAGCTCATCAGGAACACCCCCATGATGTAAATGAAGGGCGAGCGATGCTGAACCAGCGGGACATACACCAGGGACCGCAGCACGATGAAGGGCCCCAGCAGCGGCAGCAGGAAACCGAGGTAGAACGAAATGGACATCAAGGGCGGCCGACGCCACATAAACCCGCATGCCCGCAGGGTCTCACGGAACCAGGAGCGCTTCCAGCGCATCTGCTGGCGCAGGAAGGTGCTGTGATCATCCGGAACAATCGTCGTGGTGATCGCATCATCCGCATATACCACCTTGAGTCCCCGCATCAGCAGGGAATTGGTCAGGCTGCGGTCATCCCCGAACGTGGCGGGCTGCCCGAAAAAGGTCTGATTCAGCCACTCTTCGCGCACGGCCATAAACAGGTCTTTACGATACGCCGCCAGGGGACCCGACAGGCAGGTCACTGAATCAAAAACGCTTTCAGCCGCCTTCATCACTTTGAAAGCCACGTAATACCGCACCGCCTGCATGCGGGTGAGGGTGTTGGTCCAGACATTCTCCACATCACAATGCCCGGTGACCGCCGCTACCTCCGGATCATCAAACGGTTTCATCAGGTTCTTCAAGGCGTCCGGTGCCAGGAAACTGTCGGAATCAATGAACACCAGGAAATCACCGGTCGCGCGCTCGGCACCGGCCGACATGCCATGCCGCTTCCCGAGCGATTTGGCATGGGTAATGACCTCCACTTCGGGATATTTGATGCGGGCCTCGTCAATGGACTTCTCCGTCCCGTCCGTGCTGCCATCGTTGATCACGATAAACTGAAGCAGGTCCACAGGATAGGCCGACTCCATCACTTGGGCGATCATGCGCCCCACATGCTCGCGCTCATTAAAGACCGGCGCGATCACGGTGATTTTCGGCAACACCTTCAACGGCTTGTGTCGCCGGTAAAACGCCGCGAATATAAACCGGGTGACCAGATAACTTGCCACCAGAATGCTGTAGAGGAAAATCGGCACATCCAACCAGAACAGGTACAGGTTCTCATATTTCATGAGCACCACCAGACCGATCACAAAAATGAAAGCCATCACCGCGCTCCAGCGCAGCCGGGCCCAGGTGGTCCGCGCCAACCGGACGCCCAATGACTCTTCAAACTCAATGCCGTATTTGTTGCCTGCGGGATGCCGGAACCTCACGGTGGCGTTGCATTTCCATTCGCCTTGCACAAATTGCTCAGGCATCACTCCGGGCGGAACACGGAATTCAACTGTCACGTCGGACACCCTATCGGGAATCTCAAGGCCCTCCAGCATCACGCCGCCCTCGGAGATGTCTAGTACCGTGGCGGTCATTACCTGAGGCGCCCCTGTTTCGGGCGTGTAACTTACGGTCACTGGAAAAGAGGCCAAATAACGCCGGTATTGACGCCGGTCACTGGCATTACTCCGGGATAAATTGCGCCGCCTCCGGTCGAATCTCGAAACGGGATAGTCACTTCCATCACTATCACCTTTTTTTATCTCATCCATGGTTGCACCCAAGACTATAAACTCTACCCACCCCGTCAGGAGTGGGTAACATATCTCCAACACAGATATATTGCCAGCCATTTGATGCTTCTGCAACAAATAAGACTAATTTTATCCTTTTTATTAAATTTATCGTGAATTAACTTGCACCGCTGGCACTCTGAAAAGTAATTATCCTCCTCATGACACAACGCCTCGTTCTAAGCCGACTCTGGCAACTCGTTTCTGCAGCTATCATCACCGGATATCTGGGAGGGTGCACGGCGCCAACCCCTTCCGCGCCAACCACAGCGCCAAAAATCAGGATGCCACCACCCCAAATTGCCCTTGCGCCCAGGGTCCAGCCAGTACTGATTATTAAGCCTACCACTTCAGTAGTCATTACCTCCGAACGCAGTTATGCCGAAAAGGTTACAGACCGTCTGAAGGGCTGGATTGAGGGGACGGGCCTCCCTGTGGCGCTTATAACCGACGACCTGTTTGCCGCCGGCAAGCACCCCGAGTCGCGCGTGGCCATTCTGCCTTATAATTCCACCCTCACCGCCAGGGAGCTTCTGGCCTGTCGCCGGTTTGTTGAGAGCGGGGGAAAACTGATCGTTCTCTTTTCAGCAGACCCCGGCCTTGCCGCCCTGATGGGATTCCGGCTGGGGCCCTCCATGCGGGCGCCCGGGGCTGACTCCTGGAGCGCGTTCCGTTTCATCGATAACGCCCTCCCCTCCGCGCCCGCCCGGATTGAGCAAACGTCACTCACTCTCCATCCCGCCTACCCCGCCGGACCCGACTCACAGGTGATTGCCTGGTGGGAAAGCGCTTCCGGACACCTCCCTCGTGAGCCTGCCTGGCTGCAATCAAGCCGGGGTTTCTGGATGTCACATATCCTTCTTGAAGGCGATGTCCCGGCAAAGAAACGGCTTCTCATCAGCCTGCTCGGCGCCTGTGACCCCGCTTTGTGGAAAGCCGCCGCCGCCCATGCCGTCAACCAGGCCGGACAACTGGGAAAATACCCGAACGCCACCTCTGCCATGGAGTCGATCCGGACGCTTGCCCGGAACAACGGAACAAGCCAGACGGCTGAACCGCTGCTCGGCCGCGCCGAAACACTCCTGCGCGAGCTTTCGCATGACTATGAGACCGGCAACTACGCGAAGGCCATCCAGTCCTCCTCTCTGCTGGACACCACCCTGACGGAGGCCTACGCGTCCATCCAGTCCTCCCAAAACAATGAATTCAGGGGGGTGTGGAATCACTCGGGTACAGGCTTTGCCCCCGGATCATGGGAACCGACCTGCCAGGCACTCGCCCGCGCCGGCATGACGGCGGTTCTGCCCCACGTTCAGCGCCCCTGGTGCGCGCATTACCCCAGCCGCCTGACTGCGGCCTCGGATGTCCTGACCCGCTACGGCGATCAAATGGCCGCCTGTTGCGACGCGGCCCGGCGCCACGGCCTGGCCGTTCACGCCTGGGTGATTCTCTGGAATCTGGAAGGGGCACCGGATGAAACCATTGCGCCTTACCGGAAGGCCGGGCGCTTGCAAGTCTCTGCCGCGGGGGCCACCATTCCCTGGCTCTGTCCCTCCCACCCCGCCAACCGGGCTTTCGAGTTGTCATTGATCAAGGAACTGGCCACCCGCTACCCCCAGCTCGACGGAATCCACCTCGACTATGCGCGCTTCAAGTCACAGGACTACTGCTACTGCAGCGGCTGCCGGAGCCGTTTCACCCAGGCGACAGGCATCCCGATCAGCCGTTGGCCTGCCGATGTCCGCGGCGGCAGCAAGCAAGCGGCCTACCGGCAATGGCGTCGCGATCTGCTCACCCGCTTCGTAGCGGACGTGCATCAGGAACTGGGGCGGCTTGATCCGAAAATGAAATTATCCGCCTCCGTCTACCCGATCTACCCCGGGGTACGCGAATCCATTGCCCAGGACTGGGGCACCTGGCTCAAGCTGGGCTTACTGGATTTCGTATGCCCCATGAGCTATACCTCCAACCCTCACACCTTCATCGAGTGGTATCGCAAGCAAATCGCCGCTCCGGGAGTCAAAGGCAAGGTGTATCCGGGAATTGGCGTCACCTCCATGGAATGTCGGCTCACGGCGGTTGAGACCATCAGCCAAATCAGCGGGCTGCGCCAGGAGGGGGCCACAGGGTTTACGCTCTTTGAGGCCAACCCCACCCTGAAAAATGATATCCTCCCGTACCTGCAGATGGGAACGACCAAGTAACTGATTGCTTTGACCGCGTCGCCCTTCTGCGCTATTTTTTCAGATCGCATGAACGAATCCGGCTCGAACTATACAACTGAATTGCTTGTGGTCACCGTCTGTCATGGACTGCTGATCGGGGCCCTGCTGGCCATTTCCTTCATTCACGGGTGCAGCAATCCCGTGTCGGATATCAGCTCCCCCATGGAACTGATCGTGGAAGCCCCGCCCAGTGACTCAAGCCCCATCCCCACCGAGCTCGCCCCACAACCGCCGCAGAAAACCCCGGAGAAAGTGCCGGAGAAACAGGTCGAAGAAAAAAAGGATGATACCCCCCCCGACCCGGATGAAGTGGCCATCCTGAAGCCCAAAGCGAAGGATAAGGAAAAAAAGAAACCGGACGTCAAGCCAGTGGAGCCGAAAAAAGCAGAAAGCAAAACCTCCAAAATCAAAGTCAGCGACAAGGTCGTGAAACGGCCACTCCCCAACGGCAAGGGCAAGCTCACCGCCGAAGAGGTGCGTAAACTGCTCGATCGCGGGGCAAAAATCGGCAAAAAATCCACGCTTTCCGAGGCCGACATGCGGCGTCTGCTGAATAGCGACAGCCGCTTTGGCGAAGGCTCGGCCGTGACGCAGGAATTTATTGTCCTGGATATGGTCCGCCAGGCCATGTATCGCGCCTGGAATCAGCCCACGGATATTGGGATTGCCGGTCTGGTCACCCGCGTGGAACTGACCTTCAATCCCGATGGCACCATCGTGGGGAGCCGGATCATCAGCAGCTCCGGCAACAAAACCATGGATGCCTCCGTCCTGCGCGCCGTTGAATCCGTCCACCGCGTCTCGGGACTACCCTCAGGTTATCTTTCCTCTCATCGCCGTATCCCGGTTGCGTTTGAATTGACAGGAAACAATTGAAGGAGATAATGCGCCGCTTATGAAAACATGTTTATTCGTTTCACTTCTCGCCCTGTCCCTGGTTTCAGCCGTCTCCGCCCAGGAGGTCCGGGTGGTCAAAACCTCGGGTTCCAAAACCAGTCTGGACGTCACCGCCTTCGGCGCCGCCGGGGCCAATGGGTTTGTATTCCGGCAGACCCTAACGGCGGATCTTGACCACTGCGGCTGGTTCTCCATGGTCCGCCCCGCCTCGTTCACGGTCACGGGCTCGTGCCATGACAATGCCGGCACCCTCACCGTGGACTGCCAGGTCTTTAACGCCCTGAAGTCCAGCGTGGTATTGAGTAAAACCTATACGGACGCCTCGCCAAACGCCCGGAAGCTGGCCCATAAGGTCGCGGACGACATCATCATGGCCATCAAGGGATTTCGCGGCATCTGTTCGGGCCGGATCGCGATGATCGGAACGGCCACTGGCAACAAAGAACTTTACCTCTGCGATGCGGATGGCGGCAATCTGCGCCAGCTCACTCATGACAAATCCATCAGCATGGCCCCGCGCTGGGCACCTGACGGCTCTAAAATCGTCTACACCTCATTCCTGAAAGGGTTTGCGGATATCTATATGATTGAGATGCCCTCCGGAAAACGCTCGGTGGTTGCCAGCAGTCCGGGAATCAACATGGCCGGGGCGATCTCACCCGGTGGCGGTGAAATGCTCATGGTCTTATCCAAAGACGGCAATCCGGAAGTCTACTCGAAGTCGTTCAGCAGCGGCCAACTGCTCCGCCTGACCCGTACCCCCAGGGCGGGCGAAGCCAGCCCCACCTGGTCGCCTGATGGCTCTCAGATCGCCTATGTCTCCGACATGGCCGGAGCGGGCTCCCCCCAGCTCTATGTCATGGATCGCAGCGGGACCAGCCGGCGGCTGACGTCGCGGGGCAAGGAAAATGTCGATCCCGACTGGGGCGCGAACAACCAGATCGCCTTCAGCAGCCGGCGCAACGGGCTCTATTCCATATTCATGATCAACCCCGCCACCATGCAGGAGCAGCAAGTCAGCCCCTCGGACGGCAATTACGAGGATCCCTCGTGGGCCTCTGATGGGCGACACCTCGTCTGCAGCAAGCGGGAAGGCGGTGGAACACGGATATATCTCCTTGACACCATGGGAGATACCCCCGTATGTTTGACGCCATATGGTGGAAGTTGGTCTGCACCTTCGTGGTGTGCGAAGTAACCCATTTGACTGATTTAACTGAACGAAAAAAGGAATAGATAGCAATGAATACACGTCTTGCAGTTTCGATGATTCTTGTGGGTGCCATGGCCGTTTCAATGACCGGTTGCAAAGGCTTGTTTGGCAAGAAAAATGCCGCCGGCACCGGTGTCTCAGACGTAAACGTCGTCGACCCGACCCTTGGGGATGGACAAAATGCCAACCGTATCGGCAGCGGTAGCGGCCAGATTGTCGACGCCCAGCTTTCCGCGGTTCAATTTGCTTTTGACAGCGCACTGGTGGACGCAACCGAACGCGCCAAGGCGGAAGCCGCGGCCAGCTATTTGAAGGCCAATTCCGGCACGTTTGTGACCTTGGAAGGTAATTGCGACGAACAGGGCAGCGCGGAATACAACATGTCGCTTGGCGAACGCCGCGCCCAGGCCGTACGCACCTACCTGATGAACCTCGGGATCGACAGCACCCGCATCCAGACCAAGAGCTTCGGCAAAGAGAAGCCCAAAGATCCCGGTCACGACGAAAAGGCCTGGTCGGTCAACCGCCGCGTTGAATTCGTTGTGATGAAGTAATCCCGCGCTCCTGCGTCACGAGAAGCCCCGGTCTAAAAACCGGGGCTTTTTTATTGGCTGAATCCATGATAGGGTCAATCCCACTATGAGCTTCGGTATGCCTATGCTTGCGATCTTCGGCGATATTGGCGCGGGAGAAGTGCTCGTCATTCTTGCGGCCATCCTGATTCTTTTCGGCGGCAAGGGACTCCCCGCCATGGCCCGCAAGCTTGGGAAAGTCACACACGACCTCCAGAAGGCCACTCACGATTTCAAGAAACAACTCCTCAGCGCCGACCCACCGCCCCCGACAGAGCCGTCCCACCCCCCCCCTGTTTCCCCGGATCAAGATGCAGACAAATCATAACGAGCTTCCTCAGGAAGAAACCGCCAAACCCTTTCTCCAACATCTCGATGACCTGCGAAAGGCCCTGATCTGGAGCGCAGTGGCCGTTTTTGCCGGCATGGGAGTGGCCTGCGCCTTTGCCCCCCTCTTTTTCAGGATTCTCAAACGTCCCCTGATCGGAGTGGTGGCGGACCCTGATGCCTTCATCCGCACACTGGACGTCACCGGCGGCCTGTCTGTCGCCATGCAAACGATTGTCTGGGGCGGCCTCCTGTTCAGTGCGCCGGTAATTCTTTTTTCCATCTGCTGGTTTGTGTTCCCCGGCCTGACCCGGCGCGAACGTCGCGCCCTGCTGGGCGGCCTCCTCTTTGCGGCATGCCTGTTTATTGGCGGCGTGACCCTCTGTTATTTCCTGGCCCTGGGTCCGGCACTGGCCATGATGCTCTGGGTGAATGACTGGCTCGGGATCCGCGTCGACTACGTCACCGTTACCAGTTACACCGGCTTCGTGCTCAAACTCATGTTGAGCTTCGGCCTCACGTTTGAGTTACCCGTGATCCTGCTGGTCCTGGGCCAATTAGGCATCATCAATGCCGGACAACTCCGCAACAAACGCCGTCATGCCATCATTATTATTCTGATCCTGGCCGCCATCATCACCCCGACTCAGGATCCCTTCAGTCAATTGATTCTTGCAGGCCCGCTCATCGCTCTCTATGAACTCTGCATCTGGCTGATCTGGTTCCGTGAAGAAAGTGCTTGAGCGAAAACGGGCTTAGGCCTAGCATGGTCCCCGTGGTTTGCAACTTCCAGGGTAATGGTGCGCTATGGTAACAGTACGAACAATCAAACTGAAACGAAGCTCTCAAGCCTACGGCGATTCCGGTGGCTCAGGCAATCTGGCCTCTCCCGCGGCACCGGAGAATGTCCCCGTCCCGGAAGGCGCCTCCCCATCCGCTGACCCGGAAGTCCCGGCGTCCACCCCTATTGCCCAGGCGCCCGCTCCCGCAGTGGCCAAACCCAATACCGTTCCGGGAAAATCCACGGTCTGGTTCATGCTGATCTCCCTTTTTGCCGTCCTCGGGCTCCTGATCATCCTGGGGCTTCAATATTCGGAAATGTCATTTTTCAAGATTGCACCTTCGGTCTGGTTGCCTGGCAAATAAATCGAGCCCGGAACACCTGCCGGGATGGTTTACGGGGGGGGATATGAAAACACGTTTGACACTCGTTTTGCCCCTCCTTGCGTTGGCCCTGACCACCGGATGCCGGCATCTGCCGCCCCAGCCCCAGACGGCCGCCACACCTTCAACCAACTCCTTGACATCGGCCGCAGCGGCGGAGGATGAAGCCTATCGTCAGGTGCGCATCCTTACCAAAACCATGTTGCTCGTCCGGCAAAATTATGTGGATGAATCCAAGGTCAGCTATTCCAACCTCGTCTCCTCCGCCCTGAAGGGGATGCTCCAGTCGCTTGATCCGTTCAGCCAGTTCCTGGAACCCGTCGCCTTCAAGGAGCTTCAGGAGGAAACTCAGGGGAAATTCGGGGGGCTCGGCATTCAGATCAGTATCAGGGATAACGTCTTGACGGTGATCAGCCCGATTGACGACACCCCCGCCTATCGCGCGGGAATCCTGGCCGGCGATAAAATTGTCGAAATCAACAGCAACAAAACCGATGCCCTGGACATGCGGGAAGCCATCTCGCGCCTGCGCGGCCTCCCGGGCACCCCGGTTTCCATCAAAATCCTGCGTGGCGGGGAGTTTAAGGAGTTGACCCTGACTCGCGAAGAAATCAAAATCGCCAGTGTCAAAGGGATCCGCATGCTGGATGAGAGTATCGGTTATATCCGGATTACCGAATTCAGCACTCCCACCGGCCCCGCCCTCCGGAAAGCGGTGGAGGAACTCCTCGCCAAAAACATGAAAGCCCTGGTGCTGGATCAGCGGAATAATCCAGGGGGCCTGCTCTCCTCTTCCATTGAAGTCAGTGAATTGTTCCTGCCCAAAGGCACCCCGATCGTCTCCACCCGCGGCCGGGGTACCATGACCAGCCAACCGACCGCCAAAGCCGGCGGCCCGGTCCACTACACCGGTTTTCCCATGGTGGTGCTGGTCAATGGCGGTTCCGCCAGTGCGGCGGAAATTGTGGCCGGCGCCCTGCACGACAACAAGCGGGCGGTCCTGCTGGGAGAGACCACCTTCGGCAAGGGCTCAGTCCAGAATATCATCCAGATCGAGGATGGTGCAGCGGCACGGATCACCACCGCGCATTACTACACCCCCAGCGGCCGCTGTATTCACGAGAAGGGGATTGAGCCGGATATTTCCGTGCCGGTCCCGCCCGAGGAGTGGCAGCAGGTGCAGCTCAAGCGGCTGTCGCTCGAAAGCCCCGCCCTGCTGGATCCCAAGTTCAAGCCGGCCGATCTCGACAAAGTCACCGACCGCCAACTGGACCGGGCGATTGACCTGATCAAGGGACTCCTGATCTTTCAGAATCTGAAGCGTGAAGGATAACATGAACCTCCTCGGCATCGAGACCTCTTGCGACGAAACGTCGGCCGCTGTTGTTCGTGACGGGCATACGGTGCTTTCAAGCATCGTGTTCACCCAGATTGCCCAGCACCGGCCCTATGGGGGCGTGGTACCTGAAATTGCCTCACGCATGCATGTCGAGCATCTTCCGGAAGTGATCAACGAAGCCATCCACACCTCCGGTCTCAACTGGTCCGACATCGATGGCATTGCCGTCACCAACGGGCCCGGACTTGCCAGCTCCCTGCTGGTCGGCCTGGCAGGGGCAAAGGGGCTGGCGCTCCGGCTCAATAAACCCCTCCTCAGCGTTAATCACCTGGAAGCCCACATCTATTCGATCTTCCTGGACAACCCGGAGATCACGCCGGAGTCATTGGGCCCCTTTCTCGCCCTGATCGTTTCCGGGGGCCACACCTGCTTCATTCAAGTGGACCGCATTGGTGAGTATCGCCAACTGGGGCGGACCGTGGATGACGCGGCGGGGGAAGCGTTCGACAAGGGGGCCAACCTGCTGGGCCTGGGCTATCCCGGCGGGCCCGCCATCGATCTCGCCGCCCGCTCAGGCCAGCGTGAGTTCGTCCGGTTTCCCCGGGGACTCATCCACAAACTCCACGCCCGCACGCCGGATCTCATCCCGAAATATTGCGTCAGTTTCAGCGGCCTGAAAACCGCCCTGCTCTACCATATCAAGGCGCATCCCCTCGGAAGCGGCCCCGATGCGGACGTCAATAACCTGGCCGCCAGCTATCAGGAAGCCATTGTGGACACATTGCTCCACCGCGCCTCCCATGCCGCTGATACCGCCAAGGTCATGGCCGTCGTTGGCGGCGTATCCCTGAACAGCCGACTCCGTGAAAAATTCACGGCACTGGCCGAAAAGAAACACTTGCGCCTGATCCTCGCCAAACCGCGGTTTTGCACGGATAACGCCGCCATGGTTGCCGGCCTGGCCTTCCATAAAATGGCCGCACGCCTGCCTTTGGATCAGGCCATGGCACTGGATGTCGACCCCAATCTGGGCATCGGAGCGCCTTAGTCATGAAATGGCTGAACCCGACCGCCCTGCGAACCACTGGCCTCCTGCTGTTCCTCACGCTGGCAGGAGCTTGCGGGGCCAGTTGGTTTGACGGAGACTCCGGCAAGATCGTGGTCGTGCAAGGGACCTCCTCCCTGATCGATCCCTCAGAAAAAGGTCAGGCCGCGCGACTGGCGACACACATCGATACCTGGCTGACAGAGGCCGGGGCCCCCCATAAAGTGCTGACGGATGAACAGGTTTCATCCTGGCGCCTCTGGAGAACACGCGTCGTGATTCTCCCCTACAACCCGCATCCCTCCCCCTTTGAGCTCAAGGCGTTCCAGGAGGTGATCCACGCGGGCGGTATTCTGGTGGTGTGCTACGGAATGGATGCGTCCCTCGCCTCATTGATGGAAGTCAGATTGGGGCCTTTTCAGCAGGCCAGGACCAACACCCAGTGGGCTTCCTTTGAATTCGATCGCACGTCGCTACCCGGCCTCCCCTCACGGGTGTTTCAATCCTCACAACACCTCATCCCTGCGTTCCCCGCTTCCGGCACCGCGCATGTCATCGCCACCTGGCTGGACAGCCGGGGCACCCGCACCCCTGAGGCCGCCTGGATCCGGAGCAAGGCCGGGTTCTGGATGAGCCATACTCTTCAGCCGGGCGATGACGAGGCAAAACGCCAGATGCTGCTGGCCATGCTGGCCACGGTGATGCCCGATATCTGGACGCAGGCGGCAGAATACTGCCTTTCCCTGCGACGCCCCTTCGGCGAATACGAAAGCCTGAAAGCCGCCTGCCGGACCCTTGGGCGTCCCCTGCCGCCCCGTCTCAGCCGGGGTCAAGACGGGGAGGCCTATACGGCAGCACAAGCCTGGCTGAGCGATCTGACGCAACTCTATGCCCGGAGCCATCTCACCAACGCCTTCTCGCTGAGAGGCATCTGGCTCGACGAAGGCGCCGTTCAGTCCGCTGACATGTGGCCAATGATCGAGGCAAGTCTTATGCGCCAGAAGCTGAATACGATTTTTATTCATGTGGGAAATCCGCTGACACTGTCCCCTCCCATTTCCCCTCACGCCTCATCCCGCCAAAGCGGGAGCCCCCTCCCCGAAAAAGCAAAACTTGCGCTCCATGCGTGGCTGAGCTGCATGAATCTTGAAGGCACCCCCCCAGATCAATTGAAAACCCTCCGGAGCCAGAATCGCCTGCAGGTTTCAGATACAGGCGAACCGCTCGACTGGCTCTGCCCATCCCACCCGGAAAACCGCTCCTTGCTGGCCGGAGTCGCTAGCCGGTTGGCTCAAGACCCCACCTTCGCCGGCGTTCACCTCGACTACATCCGCTATATGAACAGCCACTCCTGTTACTGCCCGGGTTGCCACCAGCGTTTCGAGCAGTCACTGGGGCGCCCTGTCCTCCAATGGCCGGAGGACGTCCGCTCCGGCGCTCTGACCCCGGTCTGGCAGACCTGGCGGGCCGCTCAAATATCAGCCTGCGTGGACCTCATGAGCCAAGCCATCCATGACACGAATCCCGATCTTCAGGTCTCCGCCGCCGTTTATGGAGCCACTCCGGCCTGTTTCGCCTCAGTGGGCCAGGACTGGCCCCTCTGGCTCCGCCGGAATGCGGTGAATTTTGTCTGTCCC
Organism: bacterium; assembly: GCA_037128595.1. Lineage (NCBI taxonomy): Bacteria > bacterium. The sequence goes on along the minus strand of JBAXWB010000012.1, from coordinate 83,933 downwards.
ATGAATTACACCTCAGACCTCCATGCATTTCAGGCACTGCTGAAAACCCAAGGGGCCCTGGGCCTCACCAGCCGCATCTATCCGGGAGTGGGCCTTACCTCCTCCCAATCCCGGCTCTCCCCCGATCAGGTGACGGTCCAACTTATTCAGGTCCAAAATGCAGGCTTTCCGGGCTTTGTCTTATTTGAGTATAATCCGCGCATGACCACGGACCCGTTACCGTATCTCCAATCAATGGAGGGCGCCGCTCTGTCGGCGCCGGTTTTGACAGAGAAAAACCCTCCATTCAGTAACAACAAATGATTCCTATGAGAATGACACCCCCCCCTTTAAAATTCAAAGCCTACGTCTTTTTAGCGAGTTTCCTTTTTTTCACCGGTATCTCCTGGAGCGCCGAGAAGCAGGGCGGCATCGTGATTCAGTTTGACGACGGCTGGAGCAGTTGGGCTACCCTCATCGCGCCGGAACTGAAAAAGGCCGGGGGCGTTGCCACCTGCTTTGTCAACAACCAGAACCTGCGCAGCGGCCGCATCACCCTCGAAGATCTGCTGGCTCTCCAGAACACCTACGGCTGGGAAGTCGGGACCCATACCTGGCATCATCTCAACTCACCCGCCTTTGTCCGTAAGAATGGGATCGATCGCTGGCTGAACGAGGAATTCAATAAGTCGGTAAGTGAGCTGCGCGCGGCAGGGCTCACCATCAACTCCATGGTCTTCCCCTTTAACATGTTCGACAAGAAACTGACGGAAACCGTCCAGCCACTCGTCGAAACCTACCGCCGGACCGAGCGCCTGTCATTGGCCACCGGCGTCAGCGCGGATAAATCGGTGCCCGGCACCGCCATGGACATGGCCCACTACGTCCCGGTCGATCTGCTTAAACAGTGGATTGACATGGCGGCCGACCGGAACAAGTTGCTCTTTCTCTATGGGCACCGTATCCTACCTGACAGTGATTTTGCCACCGGCACGGTGGTGTCCGTCACCAGCACCACCCTTACCGCGGCGGTGGCGGTGACACTCCCTCAAGGCACGGATCTGGTACTGGCGCCTGACGTCACTCGCCGCGCCATCACCGACTTTTTCAACATCGTCAAGGTGACCGGGACCGTCATTGAGGTGGATCGCGCGGATTTAGCGGCTAACACCCGGCCAGGCGCCCAATTTCTGATCGGGGAAGCCTACAGTACCCGGCTTTCTGACTTCCGGAGTCTGGTGGAATATGCCGCCTCCAAAGTGAATTTCTATACGCTTCACGACGTTGCCTCCGGGAAGCCGTCCGACTCCTACAAACTTCGCCCGAACGCGAGATGAATGCCAATGTCGGCACTGTTCTGGAACACGGCGACATTTTCAACTACCGCCAGCTCCAACGCGGAATCATGCCCCGCCCGCCACTTGACGCCCGCGCTCACTTCATGGCTTGGCTCCGAGAACGCGTAGTAATCCTTGGCGACAGGCGAACTGATTAGGTATTGCACCAACAGGCAGAACGACTTCGACCACTGGTATTCCAACCCCGCCAGTCCCGAGAACTGTTCATCGCGGAACTCGATCACCCCGATGTTATCGGAGTCACAATACTGGAAGCCCAGTCCCAGGAATGAAATGAACGAACTCCCGCCCAACCGCTTGGAGGCCACCGAACTGAGCGCAATGGCCGGGGCCCCCATTCCCCGCAGTTCCTCCTGGTCTCCGGAGGGCAGAAACACTTCACCTTGCACCGTAATGGCCGGCCGCACACGCGTCCCCTCAGTGATCCGCATGGCGACAAACGCCGACACATCCCCGATTCCCCAGGACTCTCCCTCCGCCACAGGATAAGACTCCCCCTTCGCATTGAGGATAATCCGTGATTTGTTCTGGGGGAAACTATCGCGTTCCCCATTACCCAGTTTAAAGGCGTTATGGAAACTTTCGATGGTGGAATCCGCAAACCCACCCGTCCGGCCGATAATCGGCACGGCCAAACCGACCGACAAGGTGTCTTTCAAGGCATATGAATACCTGAGACTGCTGCGGATCCACTCGCCGTCAATCATGAACTCGTCAGGTTGGTAATTCCAAACGTTCCCCCAATGGAAATCGAAATCAAGCCGCTCCGCCCCCTTGGCCCCCAGCACCGGCAGTACAAAAATCGAGGAAGGTCGCAGAATATGCCCCGGCGACAAGGAGGGGGCCGTTAAATATCCAAGCCCTGTATTATCGCCGGGATCGGAACCGGACCCGCTGAACACAGGGCTGGCGTTCCCGCTGCGACCAAGGCAACCCATGCATAGCATGGCACCAAGCCGTAAGCTCAACACCCATAAAGGCTTCCTGATGAAGGCAATATTCATAGACCTTTGCTTCCCCAGCCCTCCTCTCAGAAAGAGATATCACACCGCTATAGCCCCCACAACGCAAAACACTCCAGAAAACCAGGAGGTCAATAATTATATTGACGTTCCCCACAAGAATATCATAGAACACCAACACTTTTCTGAATCTTAACAGATTCCCTTTGTTGCGGCACAACCTACTCCACATCTAAATCGAGCCTTTCATCATTCACAAACGTCAGCAGTGCGCCCCACAGGCATCGGTCCCTTTCTCCTCTATGATCAAAATTGCATTAACCGGCGGGATCGCCTGTGGAAAAAGCCTGGCCGGGGAAATGATGCGGGCGCGCGGCGTTCCCGTATGTGAGACGGACGAGATCGGCCATGAGATTCTGGAGCAGGATGAGTCTGTCAAAGCGGCCTTGATTAAGGAATTTGGAACGGCCGTGGTCAGCGCGAATGGGCAAATTGACCGGGCCGCACTCGGGAACTGCGTGTTTGCTGATCCCGAGCGAAGGCTGGCCTTGAACCGGCTGACCCATCCGGTGATTCTGAAACGTCTGGATGACTGGGTGGTCCGTCAGGCGGCAACCGCCGACTGTGTGATCGCCATCATTCCGCTGCTCTATGAAATCGGGGCGGAAAAAGCATGGGACAAAGTTATTTGCCTAGGAGCCCCAGCGGCAGAGCAGCTCAGTCGATTGACAGGGCGCGGGCTCTCTCAGGAGGACGCCCTTGCCCGGATCGGGGCACAAATGAGCCAGGCCGAGAAACTGGAGCGGGCCGATTTTGTTATTTATAATTGCGGCAGTAAGTCATTGCTGGAGAAGCAGGTAAATCAGGTATTGCGGATCATCCGCGGAGAGTAATTATGGACGATAGACAACCGACTTCAAACAGACCCCCCGATTCAGGCAGACCGGACTCAGGCAGACCAGATCGTCGCCGCAGCGGCGGAGGCGGCGGCGGAGGCCACCGCAGTCGTGGCGGGCGGCCCCAGCATCGACGCCCCCCCAATCCGGACATGATGATCGATCGCCCCCCCCAACACCTGCCCCCCCCTCAAGCTAATGGCTCAGGGCTCCCGCAAGATCAGCCTTCCCTGCCCCTCACCGCCGGTGAATATCAACCCGCCGCCGGAACGGCGCCCGGACAATCCACGGAAGGGCATCCCATGCCGGATGTGGGCGGACACCCGCCTTCGGCCCCCCGCCAACAGGGAACCCCCCAATCCCTGAACCTGTCGGATCTTCAATTGCGTCCGGTTCCCGAACTCCATCTCATGGCGGAAACCTATGGGCTCATTGACCTGGGCGCCCTGCGAAAACATGAGTTGATTTTCGAGATCATGAAGGCCAATGGCCGGCTCAACGGGACCCTGCACGGCAAAGGCGTTCTGGAAATCCTGCCAGATGGCTTCGGATTCCTCCGTTCGCCCTATTACAACTATCTGCCCTGCCCTGAGGATATCTACGTTTCCCCCTCCCAGATCCGCCGTTTCGCCCTGCGAACCGGTGATCTGGTCGAAGGCGAAATCCGGGCCCCGAAAGACAAAGAACGGTTTTTCGCCCTGGTCAAGGTGGACAAAATCAATCTCGGCGAGCCTGAAAAGTCGAAGGGCAAGGTTCCCTTCGAGAATCTGACCCCGCTTTTCCCGGATCGCCGGTTTATCCTGGAACGGGAGCCCAGCGAAGTCTCGATGCGCGTCATGGACCTCTTCACGCCCATCGGCATGGGCCAACGCGGCCTGATTGTCGCACCGCCCCGTACCGGGAAAACGGTTCTGCTCCAGAAGATAGCCAACAGTATCTCGACCAATCATCCCGAGGCCTACCTGATCATCCTGCTCATCGACGAGCGCCCCGAGGAAGTCACCGACATGGAGCGCACCACCAAGGCGCACGTGCTCAGCTCGACCTTCGACGAGCCGCCAGAGCGGCATGTCCAGGTCGCCGAAATGGTGATCGAAATGGCCAAGCGCATGGTGGAATGCGGCAAGGATGTCTGCATCCTGCTCGACAGCATCACGCGTCTGGCCCGCGCCTACAACACCCTGCAGCCGCACAGCGGCAAGATTCTCTCGGGTGGTGTCGACGCCAATGCCCTGCACAAACCCAAGCGCTTCTTCGGGGCGGCCCGCAACATTGAGCACGGCGGCAGCCTGACGATCATTGCCACGGCCCTGGTGGATACCGGCAGCCGTATGGACGAGGTGATCTTCGAGGAGTTCAAGGGAACCGGCAACATGGAACTCTGCCTGGACCGGACCCTGGTGGACAAGCGGATCTTCCCGGCGATCAATGTGGAGAAATCAGGAACTCGTAAAGAGGAACTCTTGCTCCATCCCGATGAGCTAGGTAAGATCTGGATTTTGCGTCGTGCTGTCAACGGCCTTCAGCCGGTGGAGTCGATGGAATTGATTGTGAATAAATTGAAGAAAACCAAGAGTAATGCCGAATTTCTGATGGCGATGAAAGAATAAGGGAGCATAGAGAATACTTATGAAAGTAATAGTTGAACAGATCGGGCCCTGCCGTAAAGCATTGCGCATTGAAGTCCCGACCGAACAAGTGACCGCCGAATACCAGCAGGTCATCAAATCCATTGCCGCCCGCGCGCGCATCCCCGGCTTCCGCCAGGGCAAGGCTCCGGCGGCCATTGTCGAAAAACAGTTTTCCAAGGACGCCCTTGAGGAAACCCGCGAACGCCTGGTTCCGATGGCTTATCAGACGGCGCTCAAGCAGGAGAACCTCACGCCGGTCTCCGTGGTGGACGTCAGTGACGTTCAGATTGCCAAGCAGCTGCCCCTTTCCTTCAAGGTCACCGTGGATCTGATGCCTGAATTCGCGCTCCCCCCCTACAAGGGCATCGCGATCAGCAGCCACACGATCGAGGTGAAGGAAGAGGACATTGAACAGGTACTTACCAGTATCCGTGACCGCAGCGCCCATTTCGAGACGGCTACCGGCCGGGCGGCGAAAAAGGATGACGTTGTGGAAATTGACTACAATGGCACCTGCGGGGGCCTTCCCCTGAGCGAGGTGGCTCCGGACCGCCCTGAACTGGCTCAAGGCAAGGATTTCTGGGTCCTGCTTTCCGACAATATGCCGGAATTCCTGCCGGGCATTAAAGCCCAGCTCGAGGGGATCGAAGTCGGGCAGACCCGCGAGGTCACCATCACGTTTCCCGCCGATTACCGCGCCAAAACCGTGGCAGGGAAGTCCGCGCTTTACTCCATTACCGCCAAGGGCATCCGGGAACGACATTCCCCGGAACTGACGGATGAGTTCGCCAAGACGGTGGGCGCCGAGTCCGTCGCCGACCTGCGCGTCAAGGTGAAGGAGAACCTGATCGCCACCGCCACCCAGACCGAAACCAACCGCCAGAAGGACGAGATCGTCAAGTGGGTGATGGAACATACCCCACTCACCGACCTGCCTCAGTCGCTGGTGGAGGAAGAAGCCCGTCACATCATTCAGGACGTGGTTCAGGAAAACATGCGCCGCGGCGTCAGCAAGGATGATATCGAGTCACACCGTGAAGATATCTTCAACCGCGCCGCGCAGTCCTCTTCCGAGCGCGTCAAGGTCAACTACATCCTCAACCGCATTGCGGAGGAGGAGCAGATCACCGTCACCGAAGCGGACATGGAAAAACGCTTCAGCGAAATGGTGAACCAGTACGGACAAAGTCCGGAAAAACTCAAGGCGGACATGGAAAAACGCGGCGCCATCGAAACGCTCCGCCGGAACCTGCGCCTTGAAAAGGCCGTGGACCTTCTGCATGCGGCCGCCACCATCACCCCGGAATGATCAAGGAGATCCCTATGCAAACCACCCATCAAATGTTGGTACCCATGGTCGTCGAACAGACCGGCCGGGGCGAACGGGCTTATGACATCTATTCGCGTCTGCTGAAAGACCGGATTATCTTTATCGGCAGCGGCATCGACGACGATTCCGCCAGTCTGATCATTGCCCAGATGCTGTTCCTGCAAAGCGAGGACGCCGAGAAGGATATCAGCCTCTACATCAACTCACCGGGCGGCTCGGTCACGGCCGGTATGGCCATCTATGACACGATGCAGTTCCTGAAGTGCGACATCGCCACCTATTGCATGGGCCAGGCGGCCAGCATGGGGGCGATCCTGCTGACCGCAGGGGCCAAGGGGAAACGCTTTGCCCTGCCCAATGCCCGCATCATGATCCATCAGCCTTGGGGCGGCGCCCAGGGCCAGGCCACCGATATCAGTATTCAGGCGAAGGAAATCCTGCGCCTGAGGGATCGCCTGAACGATATCCTGGCGTTCCATACCGGCAAACCACTGGATGTGATCGTCAAGGACTCTGACCGGGATTTCTTCATGTCCGCCGAAGAGGCCAGCGTTTACGGACTGGTGGATTCGGTCCTGGTTAAAAACGTCAAATCCAGCACCAAGAAAAAATAAACCGGTATGGCAAAATCAAAAAACAGTGAGCCCACATGTTCGTTCTGTGGCCGGCCGGCCCACGACACCGGCAACCTGCTAGCCGGCCCTAACGATGTCTTCATCTGCCAGAACTGCTCAAAACTCAGCCAGGACATGTTTGAGAAGAGCAGTAAGGATGGCAAGGGTGACGCCGCCCCGGCCGCCGCGCCGGCCCCCAAGAAAGAAAAGCTCCTGCCGGCCCTGAAAATCCCGAAGCCGCACGAGATCTATGATTATCTCAATCAGTATGTCATTGGCCAGGATCAGACCAAGAAGGTGCTGTCTGTCGCGGTTCACAACCATTACAAGCGCCATCAGCAGGACTCCCATGCGGAAGCCCAGAAGGCCTTCAAGGATGTGGAGATTGAAAAAAGCAACATCCTGATGATCGGACCGACAGGCACCGGCAAAACCCTGCTCGCCCGTACGCTGGCGAAGTGTCTTGATGTGCCGTTCAGCATTTCCGACGCCACCACCCTGACCGAGGCGGGCTATGTCGGCGAGGATGTGGAAAACGTTCTCCTGCGCCTGATTCAGGCGGCCGACGGGGACATCGCCAAGGCCGAACGCGGCATTATCTATATCGATGAAATCGACAAGATCGCCCGTAAAACCGAGAATGTCTCCATTACCCGGGACGTTTCAGGAGAAGGGGTTCAGCAGGCCTTGCTGAAGATTATTGAAGGCACCACGGCCAGTGTGCCACCCGGTGGCGGTCGCAAGCACCCCCAGCAGGAATATCTCAAGATCAACACCGAGCACATCCTGTTCATCTGCGGAGGCGCGTTTGTGGGAATGGATGACATCCTCCGTCGCCGCCAGCACAAGCAGACGCTTGGCTTTGCAGAGCCTGAAAAGAAAAGCGCGGCGGAACTGATCAATACCCGGATTGAACCGGAAGACCTGATGCGGTACGGCCTGATTCCCGAGTTTATCGGACGTCTCCCTATCGTGACCATGCTCAATCCGCTGACGGAGGAGGATCTGGTCCGGGTTTTGGTGGAACCCAAAAACTCGATGATCCGCCAGTACCAGAAGCTGATGGCGATGGAAGACGTCAAGTTGACCTTTGCCGAAGCCGGCCTGAAAGAACTGGCCCGGATCGCCGCCAAAAAAGGAACCGGCGCACGGGGTCTGCGGGCCATCCTGGAGCACTTGATGCTCGAGGTGATGTTCGAAGTCCCCAAACGGGGTAATGTCCGCGAATTCAACGTCACCAAGACGATGGTGGTGTCGCAGCGCGTCTCACTGGATGCCGTCGCGGAATCAGTGGCGTAAGAGCGCCGCCAGACGTTCCCGCAGGTGTTGTTCCAGTCGCCGCACGGCGGCCGGATCCGCCGCGGGAATGCCGGGCAACGGCAGTTCCCTGCCGAGCGCCTGGTATTTTTCCGCCGCCAACCGGTGATACGGGAGCAGTTCCACGCGTTGGATACAGGTGAACGGCGCCAGGAGAACGGCCAGTTTCTCCATCACTTCCACCGTATCACTCCAGCCGGGAATGACCACATGCCTGATCCACACGGCCTGCCGCTGTGCTTCGGCCGCATTGAGAAGCGTCAGGGCCGGATCCAATCCGCTCCCCGTCAAAGCCCGGCAGAGCACGGGATCCGGGTGTTTGATATCCAGCAGCAGCAGGTCTGCCAGTGCGGCCGCCTCCAGCGCCGCAGGCGTGGAACAGATCCCGCTGGTATCGATGGCCGTATGAATGCCGACCGCACGACAGGCGCGTAACACCCCCGCGACCGCCGCCGGTTGGGCCAGGGGCTCGCCGCCGGAAAGCGTGACGCCGCCTTCCGGCCCGAAATAGGGGCGCGTCCGCTCGATCGCGCGCATGAGTTCTTTCAGACTGACCTCCCGCCCTCCCTCACCACACTGGGTGTCGGGATTCTGACAATACAGGCAGCGCAGGGGGCAACCCTGGAAAAAGATCACACACCGGACGCCGGGGCCATCTACTCCCCCCAGCGTCTCGATGCTATGAATACGACAGGTGGTCATTACAGGGTGGTATGAAAGGTGCGCGCAATCACCTCATCCTGCTGTTTGCGGCTCAGGCGGGTGAAGTTGACGGCATAGCCGGAGACACGGATGGTCAGCTGGGGGTAGCGTTCGGGATGCGCCTGGGCATCCAGCAACTGATCCCGGTTCAGGACATTCACATTGAGATGATGCCCCTGCTGCCCGAAATATCCATCCAGAATGCTGATCAGGTTGGAGGCCTGAACCGGTGCCCTGGCGCCGAGACTGTCAGGCGTGATGGTAAAGGTGCAACTGATCCCATCGCGGCAACTGTCATAGGGAATGCCTGCCACAGAATTCAGTGAGGCGAGCGCACCGTGCCCATCCCGGTCATGCATGGGATTGGCACCCGGCGCAAACGGTTTCCCGGCGGCCCGTCCATCGGGCGTGGCCCCGGTCGAACGGCCATACACCACATTGGAGGTGATGGTCAGGATCGAAAGGGTGTGCGCCGCGCCCCGGTAGGTGGGATGCTTCTTGAGTCCTTCCTCAAATGACTTCACCAGGGCGGTCGCCATTCCATCGACACGCGGATCATCATTGCCGTAGCAGGGGAAGTCGCCGGCAATGGTGAAGTCGACCGCAAGACCACGGGCATCACGGACCGGCGTGACACGGGCATAGCGAATCGCACTGAAACTGTCGGCCATCACGGAGAGTCCGGCCAGACCAAACGCCATCAAGCGTTCCACATCGGTGTCATGCAGACTCATCTCCAGCTTCTCGTAGGCATACTTGTCATGCATGAAGTGAATGATGTTCATGGTGTTGACGTAGTTCCGGCAGAGCCAGTCGCAATAGAATTGGAACTGCTCCATCACCTGCCCATACTCCAGCGGGGCCCCGGTCAGAAGCGGCCGTACCGGCGCGATCTGCGCACCGGAGTGCTCATCGCGCCCGCCGTTGATGGCAAGCAACAGGACCTTGGGCAGATTACAGCGTGCGCCGAAATACTGCATCTGTTTGCCGATCCGCATGGCCGACACGCAGCAGGCGATCCCGTAATCATCCCCGTAGCGGGTCCGCATCAGTTCGTCATTTTCATACTGGATGGAGTCCGTCTCGATACTGACCCGGGCGCAATACCGGCGAAACCCTTCCGGCAGGCGGGGCGACCACAGGATGGTCAAGTTGGGCTCAGGCGCGTGTCCCAGCGTGTAGAGGGTGTTCAGGAACCGGAAACTGGTACGCGTAACGAGCGTGCGTCCGTCCTCACCCATTCCCCCCACGGCTTCGGTAATCCACATGGGATCCCCGGCAAACAGTTCGTTGTACTCCGGCGTACGCAGTTGACGGGCCATCCGCAACTTCATCACGAAATGGTCAATGATCTCCTGGGCCTGGCTTTCCGTGAGGGTGCCGCGGCGAAGCTCGCGTTCAAAGTAGATATCGATAAAGGCGCTCACGCGCCCGAGGGACATGGCGGCGCCATTCTGCTCCTTGATCGCACCCAGGTAGGCGAAATATATCCACTGGACCGCCTGCTGCGCCGTGCACGCAGGCCCGGCGATATTGAGCCCATAGGTGGCCGCCATCTCCTTGAGTTTCGCCAGGAAATCAATTTCCTTCCAGAGCTCTTCACAGCGCCGGATGGTCTCTTCGGTCATCGTCGCGGCGGAAAGGACATCCTTGTCCGCCTGTTTCGCCTCCATCAGCGCATCCACCCCATAGAGGGCCACACGCCGGTAGTCGCCGATAATCCGGCCCCGGCCGTAGGCATCTGGCAATCCCGTGATATACCCGTGCTTCCGCAGGCTGAGCATGGTGTCGGAATAGACATGAAACACCCCATCGTTATGAGTGGTCCGGTAGGCACAGGCCTGTTCAACGTCAGGCCCCAGCTTATAGCCATAGGCTTCGCAGGCCTGGCGCGCCATCCGTAACCCGCCAAACGGATTAACCCCCCGGCAAAGCGGCTTTTCAGTCTGCAATCCCACAATGCACTCGTTTTCACGATCCAGATAACCCGGCTCATAGGTCAGCAGGGAGGAGATGGCGTTGACATTGATATCCAGAACGCCCCCTCGTTCAGCCTCCTGCCGCAACAGCGCCTCAAACTTAGCATTCAAGCCTTGCGTCCGGGCGGTCGGCCCCGCGAGAAAGGACTCGTCGCCCTCATAGGGAGTCACATTGTGTTGAATGAAATCGCGGACTTCGATGGTTTGTTGCCATGGGCCGGGAGTGAATCCTTGCCACGCCGTTTGACTATCTGTAGTTGTTTTCACGCTGAGCACGCTCCTTGTCTCAATGACTATTTTCAGGGTGCCCAGGCGGTCGGCAAGAACACGATACAGTCCCTTGTGGTGGTCCCACACGCGCTTTAAAGCCGCGTTTCCGCCAGTCCTGTATCGCCAACGGGGTTAACTATACGAAGTTTCAGGATCAAATGTCACCTAAAATTATCCTGAAAGCCGCGCCTTCAATGCCCGGTAGTCTGTTTTCCCGGTTCCAAGCACGGGAATTTCAACGATTTTATGGATCATTCGGATATTGTGGATGGGCGAGAGGCCAGCCGCCTTGATCTGATTATTGACGTCTTCCCGATCGAGATCACGGGTGGTGAAGAGCACCAATTCAGGATTCAACTCAACCGGCGTGGCCTCTACAGCCAGAAGCGGCTTGTCATCAGCCGGTGTCCCATAATGCCGGCCCAGCACCTCTTCAATGGCGGGTAATGACACCATCTCGCCCCCCAGCTTAACAAACCGTTTTAAGCGTCCGGCAAAGATCAGCGTTCCGTCGGCCTGCCGCTTGACCAGATCCCCTGTGCCATACCATGACTTTCCGTCAAACTCCACAAAGGGACTGGCCCCCTCATAGTTCAGGTATCCGCCAAAAATACTGGGTCCCCTCACGAGCAATAATCCAGCCGACCCGACCGGGGCAGAGCGCCCCGACTCAATGTCCTGGATCGCCGCCTCCACCGACGGCAACACCTTCCCGATGGTTCCGGGCTTGGGATCATTCTCGTCGTTGGCTGAGACCACGGGGGAACACTCCGTAATGCCATAGCCTTCAATGAGCTTCATGTGGGGCCACTGCCGCTTCACCCATTCATAGGTCTGTTCCGGGCATTTCTCAGCCCCGGAGATCACGGCACGCAACGAATCCAGTTCATGATGTTTAACCGAGCGGAGAATCCCGTTCAGGAAAGTGGGGGTTCCCACCAGCATCGTAATCCGATAGGCCTCAATGAGCCGGGCCAGAATGGCCCCCTCCGTGGGGTTCGGATGATAGGCCACCGGGATGCCACTGCAGAGGGGCAGCAGCATCGTGCAGGAGAGGCCGAAGGAGTGAAAGGGCGGAAGAATACCGACCAGCCGGTCGGTCGGCATGAACTTGAACACGACGCACAGATCGCGCATATTGGCCAGCAGGTTGGCATGGGTCAGCGGGACCGCCTTGGGCGTGCTCTCGGAACCACTGGTAAACAGGACCACCGCCGTATCGGGAACGGCGACCGTCGCCAGCTTCCGGCGCCATCCCCATCGTGCGCCCAGCCAGGCCTGCAGTTTGTCGCCGGCCCCGATCCTGGCGCCCAGCTGTTCCATCAGGACAAAACGGGACTTCAACTCGCCCAGGCTCCCCGATTGGGCCTCGATCTTCTGCACGACCAATCCTGCGGTCAACACGGCCTTCACCCCCAGCAGATCCAGGGAGTGCGTCATATTCCTGACCCCCACCGTCCAATTGACCATCACCGGGATTTTCCCGGAAAAGAGCGTCGCCAGATAGAGCACGCCAGCGCCGGCAGACGCCGGCAACATGATGCCGACATACTTTCCCGGAAGCCGCTCGATCTGCGGCCGCAAGGCCAGAATTCCGGTAATGAGGTCACGATAGCTCTTCACTCCACTCGTCTGATCCGCCAGCACCACCCGGTCCGGGCCGAGTGCCGCCTGAGCGAGAAAAACGGCGGCCAGCGTGTCACCCGGCGGAAGGGTGGCCCGGTCCGGCACCCCTGCCGCAACCGAAAACCATGACGGGGGAATGGGCTTGAGCTCCACTTTCCCGTGCGCGGCAACATGGCCCCGGGCCGCCAGCAGAAGATCCCCAACCGTCTCCATCGCCGCCGAATCCCCGACTGCAAACCCGAACTCCGATTCCACCCATAAGCCGAGATCGACCAGCGAGAGGCTATCGAGATTCAGATCCCGTGACAGCGAATCCTCAACCCGGATGGCTGAACGTCCGCTCAGTTTCTGAAGATGCTGAATCACCAGCTCCCAGGTGGCCGCAGGAACCTCGTCCAAATCCGCCTGATTCACCTCATTGACCGGTTCGGACATTTCGCGAGCCGCCCCTTTTTCCCAGAGGGTATACGGCACATACCAGGCGGGCGGCGCCTCCTGATTATACACCCCCTCAAGATACCGGTTCATCACCGCGCGACCGGCGCCACGGGGGAAATCGGCAGGTTCGGACAGCGCAATGTCAACCTTGCGGCGTGGAGAAAAGAAAAGCCCGTTGGCGAGAAGTGATCGGGCGGCCTTTATGCTGACTTTCCCCAACGCCGGCGCGCACCCCGTCGCCCGGCTGAAGGAGCTGCCCCACAGCCCGCGGGTCCGCACCAGGACCACCCGCACCTCAGGGAGCCGCGCCAGAATGGTCTCAACCGCACTGGCGCCGGCCAGGTTTTCATAACGCTGACGGGCGATATGGCCGGACGGATAGAGCAGGAGATTGCTCCCGTTCTTCAAGGCCTGAATACAGGTCTCCACGCCGTCCTCCACGGCTTTACGGCTGGCCTCCCCGTACACGGCCGGATCAGGAATGGTAATCGCCTGGATCTGACCCGCCAACCACCGGACACCGGGCCGGTTCACCTGATCCTGATCCGCCAGCGGGCGGGGCCGGAACCGAGGATAAAGCCGCGTCATCAAAATGACAGGATCAATGAGGGCGGGATGATTCGGCAGAAACAGAATCCCGGTTCTCCCGCGCCGGGAAATATCACATAGGCCTTGCACCCGGACAGAATAACGAAGCTTAAGCAGCCATGAGGCCCATTCAAAAATTAATGAGGTAAACACCGATGTTGCTCCCCGCTACATTAACCCCCGACTGTTTCCTGCTGCTTCCGGAATAAGACGAATAGCACCCCGGAAATCACAAGCGAAGCCAGGCCCATCACGCCAAAGGCGGAGGTCGGCCGTAAATGCGCGTTAAGGTAATTAGAGAGAAGTCCGGACGAAAGGATCCCAATGAATACAATAAAGTTCACCGCTGAGAGCACGGCCCCCTTCCTCGCAACGGGGGGCCGGATTTGGAGGAAACTTTCCATGGGAATAAGAATCCCGCCCCCAAAACTACCTAACAGAAAAATCAGCACAAAAATCACGGGACGGTGGATGTTCCCGGGCAGAAAGGGGACCCCAGCCATGGCCACCATGACCAAAGACATGGCGAGGCAAAGCGGCCAGACGACCCGATACCAACGGCCAATGGGAACCAACCGGCTACTGATCACCCCCCCGGCGGCAAGCCCCACCAACTGGCCCACAATCAGATAACTGGTCACTGTTTTGCTCATATGAAACTGATTAATCCCCAGGGGATTGATGATCAGAATCCCAAGAGACCCGACAAGCCAGACAAAGACGTTCGTGAAAATCGTAGTGGCGAGCAACGGATCCTTACGGGTGGCGAGCAATTCTCGAATCGTGTGCACGGGCCCATTCCAGGGAAACTTCAATACCGGATTTGCGGCGGGCCGGTGCGGCACCCCATAACTCACAATCACCCCCACCAAGGCCACACTCACCACTGTGATGGCGACCAGTAAGCGGCCGGCATCAACCCCCCACCAAAACCCCTGCCGGTCCAGCATAATCCCCGCCACCGCCACCCCACCCAAAATGGCAAGGGTCACCAGCATTCGCAGAATTCCGTTGGCGCGAGTGACAAACCGCTCGGGATAGAGATCGGGAAGCGATCCATTCATGGCGGGACTGAACAAGGTAGCCTGGAACCCCATGATAAACAGCATCGTGAAAATTAGGGGCGAATCCCCCATACAGATACCCACCGCACCAAACAGCATCGCCAACAACTCCAGCCACTTGGCCGCGATCACCACATGGCATTTGGCAAACCGATCCGCACACCACCCCGCCGGAGCGGCAAAAAGAATAAAGGGAAGGGTAAAGACACTCAACGCATACCCCTGCATTTCATTGTGGCCGGTCGCAACAAACAACACCAACGCGGCCTGCTTGAAGAAGTTATCGTTAAAGACACCCAATCCATAGGAAGAGGCCATGCAGGCAAACTGGCCCCGCGCATGCCGGAGAATAGCGGAATCACTTTCAGGAACGTTTTCTTTATTCATCAGGCGCGAGTATGTATAATGCAAGCAAGGGTTTCAATCACGATATGAAATTATTCGACGCCCATTGTCATTTACAGAACGCCCGGATCTTCCCGTTCCTGGATGACGTCATGTCACGCGCGACTGAGGCCGGGGTCATTGGCCTGATGTGCTGCGGCATCAGTGAGGCGGATTGGCTCTTGCTGCCCGATATCGCCCATCGTTTCCCCCAGGTCCGCCTGTCGTTCGGCCTTCACCCCTGGTATATGGGCGATCGTTCAGACCGCTGGCTTGACACTTTGAAAAGGGTGCTCGCCATGACCCCCTCCGCCGTCGGGGAGATCGGGCTGGATCACGTCCTGGATAAATCGACCTTTGCGGACCAGGAGTCCGTTTTTCTGACCCAATTGCATCTGGCCAATGAACTCCAGCGGCCGGTGACCCTCCACTGCCGACGCGCCTGGGGGCGAATGATAGAGCTATTGGATGAGAAAGGCTGGCCGGCCTACGGCGTCGTGCTTCACTCCTATTCGGGCCCCAGTGAACTGATCCCACCGCTGGTCCGGCGCGGGGCCTTCTTCTCCTTTTCCGGCGCCATCACCTTTGACCGGAATCTCAACGGCCGGGAGACCGTCAAGGCGGTCCCGCTGGATCGGCTTTTGATTGAAACCGATGCCCCTGATCTCTGGCCAAACCTGAATCAAGACCGCTCCGCATTCAAAGACATTACTGGGAAACCCGTGAACGAACCCGCGAACTTAACGCTTATCGCGCAAACGGTTGCCGACCTGAGGGGGCTGCCCGCCGAAGAGTTAGCGGCGATCACTTTCCAGAACGCCACCACTCTATTCAGCTAACCGGTGACTTTGGCGCCGACTAAGCGGCGCCCTCCATTTCCTGCCTCTGGGCGCGGTCTTTCTACCATTTCTTCCGGATGGGGATTCCGGCCGCAATCAATTCCTTCTTGATTTGAGGGATGGTATATTCTCCCGTATGGATCATGCCGGCAATGATGGCGGCATCGGCTTTCCCGATCGTGAACGCATCGACCAGATGTGACGGGGTCCCCGCCCCACCAGAGGCCACGACCGGGATCCGGACGGCCTCGGCAATCAACCGCGTCAGCACGAGTTCAAACCCCGTCCGCATCCCGTCCGCATCGACTGAATTCACGACAATCTCACCGACCCCCAGATCCTCCGCCTGTTTCGCCCACGCCAGGGCATCCAGACCGGTCCGCTCACGAAAGCCCCGGGTCGTGATCTCATACCCGCTGGGAAAGCGGGGGTCATTCTCCACCCGCACGGGATCCATTCCCAACACGATGCACTGGGACCCGAAGGCATTGGCTCCATCGGCAATAATCTGCGGATTCACCACCGCCAGGGAATTGACCGATATTTTTTCGGCACCGGCCAATAGCACCCGCGACATATCCTCCAGGTTGGAGATTCCCCCGCCGACCGCGAAGGGAATATGGATGGCCCGCGCCACCTCCCGGACCATCTCAATATCAATCGGCCGCCGTTCAGCAGAGGCGGTGATGTCATAAAACACCAACTCGTCGCACCCGTTCTCATAATATTGTGCCGCGAGCGCCACTGCATCGCCCAGGACCACATTATTCTGGAATTTGACTCCCTTGGTGACTTTCTTGTTCCGCACATCCAGGCAGGGAATGATTCGTTTCGTCAGCATGTTCCGTCCCATCGGCTAAAATTTTCGAACACTTTCAACCCGACCCGTCCGGATTTCTCAATGTGGAACTGGGTAGCCACGAGGTTATCGCGCCCCACAACGGAGGTGAACTCCACTCCCGCATACGCGGTCACCCCCACACAGTCACCCGGATTCAGGGTCATCGGATAATAACTGTGAACAAAATAGAACTCGGTTTCGTCTTCCACGCCGGCAAACACCGGATGCGTCCGGCGGAACTGCACGGTATTCCAGCCGATCTGCGGAACCTTATCGGCAGGATTGACCGGCCGGAACAGCCGCACCTGACCGGGAATAAAGCCCAGCGTGGGCGTGCCGCCATCCTCCTCGGAGCGTTCAAACAGCACCTGCATTCCGACGCAGATACCAAGGAAAGGAGTGCCCCTGGCCACGACCCGCTGAAGCACATCCACCAGATTCAAATCAGCCAAATGCCGCATCGAGGCGCCGGCGGCGCCGACCCCGGGAAAAACCACCCGGTCCGCCTGAAGGATCGTCTGCGGGTGGTCGGTAATGACCGCCTCCACGCCAATCGCTTCAAACGCCAGCTTCACACTGGTCAGATTTCCCGCCTTGTAATCCACAATCGCTATCATGTGCGCCCTTTCCAACCCCCCTACTTGCATTTCGGGGGCCATAGTCTTATCCTATGGGCCGCTCTTGTCGAGAAAGAGTTTTAACAAAAGGAACGCCCTATGATCAGTACAGTTGCACGGTCTATTGTCATCCTGGCTCTTGCCGGAAGTGTCGCCCTCCGGAGTGATGCCGCCCCCCTTCACAACGCCATCAAGGAGCAGGACCTCGCCAAGGTGCGCCTGCTGCTTAAAGGTGCCGACACCAACAGCCTGAACGCCCAGGACGCCAACAACACCACGCCCCTGATTCTGGCCGCCATCCAGGGGCATCTGGATATCGTCAAGGAACTGGTGTCCGCCGGCGCGGACGTCAATCTGGCCACCGAAGGGGGCTTGACCCCCTTGCATTGTGCCGTGAACAAGGATTTTCTTGAGATGGCGAAGTATCTCATCAAGCAGGGAGCCAATGTCAACGCCATCACGGCCAAAGGGTCCACCTCGCTCCATTGGGCGGCCTTCAATAAAAACTACACCCTGTGCAAACTCCTGATTCAAGCTGGTGCCAACGTCAATGTGAAGGCGGCGACCGGGTTTACCCCGCTGCACTGGGCGGCCTACACCGATGCCGCTGATATTGTCACGCTCCTGATCACCCACGGGGCGGACCTGTCCCTCACCGATAATAACAACCAGACCGCTCGGGCGGTTGCCGAGGAACGTAACGCCAAATCCGCCCTCGAAGCCATGAATCCCCGGAAACCATCCTTCATGGCGGGCCTTTTCAACCATTCGAAGGAAACCGGCAAAAAAACCGCCCCGCCCCCGGAAGCGATTACCCCGCCTGCCCCCGTTAAAGCTCCGCCGCCGGTGGTGCCGGCCCCGGCTGAACCGGAAGGCAAAATCACAAAAGAATTCAAAAGCGGAGCCCGCTACACCGGCCAGCCGGTCAGCCTCATTAAACGGTACGAAGGCGAAATCATCTTTCCAGATGGCTCCCGTTACACAGGCCAGTTCCTGGCGAATAAACGGGATGGACAGGGCAAATTGACCCTCCCCAGCGGGGCGCAATATGAGGGACATTGGCTGAAAGATACCCGGAATGGATTCGGAACCGAGACGTTTGCCACTGGCGATCAATACAGCGGCCAATGGCAAAACAATATCATGCAGGGCGAGGGAACCTACACCTTCATCAACGGCGGCCAGATTACCGGCCAATGGAAAAATGGACATCTGGCCACAGGCCATGGCTCCTTTAAATTCGGGGAGAGCGATCAATACAACGGCGACTGGAAGGACGACATGATGCATGGCGAAGGCACCTACATCACCTCCGGCGGCACCAAAACAACCGGCTACTGGCAGAAAAACAAGTTTATGGGCCCTCAGCCCCCGGCCCGGTAGGTCATTATTTTGCTCTTGTCTATAGAAACACCTCCGCCATAATGGCACCCTCTTTTGTTTTTAGAGAACCCGTTGACGACAAGGAAAGATAACCATGAAGCAGATCAAGATATTCCTGAATGAAGATGAAATGCCCCGCCAGTGGTACAACATCGCCGCGGACTTCCCTCATGCCATGCCTCCGCCGATCACGCCGGACGGCAAGCCGTTAACCCCCGAGATGCTGGCCCCGGTGTTCCCCATGAACCTGATTGAACAGGAAGTCAGCACGCAGCGGTGGATTGATATCCCTGACGAAGTCCTGCAAATCCTCTGGCAGTGGCGCCCCAGCCCGCTTTGCCGCGCTTACCGGCTTGAGCAGGCCCTCAAAACCCCGGCCAAGATCTACTACAAGAATGAAGGGGTGTCGGCCCCCGGCAGCCATAAGCCCAATTCCGCCGTACCCCAGGCCTATTACAATAAAGTCTTCGGCATTAAACGGATCACTACGGAGACGGGGGCCGGCCAGTGGGGCTGTTCGATCGCCATGGCCTGTCAGATGTTCGGTCTGGAATGCAAGGTCTACATGGTAAAGGTCAGCTTCGAGCAGAAGCCGTTGCGCAAAATCATGATGCAAACCTGGGGCGCCCAATGCGTGGCCAGCCCCAGTCCGGAAACCAATGCCGGCCGCACCATTCTGGCCAGCGACCCCAACTGCCCGGGCAGTCTGGCCATCGCCATCAGCGAAGCCATTGAGGACTGCGTGACCCACAAGGACACCCGCTACGCCCTGGGCAGCGTGCTGAACCATGTGCTGTTGCACCAGACCATCATCGGACTGGAAACCAAGAAGCAATTCGAGAAAGTCGGCCTTTATCCGGATGTGGTCATTGGTTGCGCCGGGGGCGGCTCCAATTTCGCAGGCATGGCGTTCCCGTTCCTGGCCGACAAAATTGCCGGCACCCGGAATCCAAAGGTCATCGCCGTCGAGCCTTCGGCCTGTCCCAAGATGACCAAGGGCACCTTCGCTTATGATTCCGGGGATGTGGCCATGATGACGCCCCTGCTGCCGATGTACAGCCTGGGCCACTCCTTCGTACCGGCCCCGATCCATGCCGGCGGCCTCCGCTATCACGGCATGGCCCCCCTGGTCAGCCACGCCTTGCGCGAAGGCTTGATTGAAGCCCGCGCGATTCCCCAGCTGGAATGCTACCGGGCCGCCATGGCGTTCACCCGGGCGGAGGGCTTTATCCCGGCCCCCGAGACTTCACACGCCATCGCCATGGCTATCCGCGAAGCCAATCTGGCCAAGGAAGAGGGCAAGGAGAAGGTCATCGTCCTGAACTGGTCCGGCCACGGCATCATGGACTTGAGCGGCTATCAGGCCTTCTTTGACGGCAAGTTGACGGATTACGAGATGTCGGATGCCGAAATTGCCAAAGCCCAGGCCTGCCTGAAAGATCTCCCGAAACCGCCCCCACTGCAGTAATACCATGCAAGAACATTACCCATTTAACGAGATTGAGCCCAAGTGGCAGAAGTATTGGCAGGATCAGCAGGTATTCAAGGTGGACACCTCGGTCCATCAGAAGAAATACTACTGCCTGACCATGTTTCCCTACCCGTCCGGCACCATGCATGTCGGGCATGGCCGCAATTACATCATCGGCGACGCAGTAACCCGCTACAAAATGGTCCGCGGCTTCCGCGTCCTGTCGCCCATGGGCTGGGACGCTTTCGGGCTTCCTGCTGAAAATGCCGCCAAACAACGCGGGGTTCATCCCAAGGAATGGACGTACAGCAATATCAAGCAGATGAAGCGCCAACTCCAATCCTGGGGGATCGGCTATGACTGGGACCGGGAAATCGCCACCTGTCATCCGGATTACTACAAGTGGACCCAGTGGATCTTCCTCAAGCTTCACGAACGCGGGCTGGCCTTCCAGAAAAACGCCCCCGTCAACTGGTGCGACTATTGCACCACCCTGGCCAATGAGGAAGTCCTGGCCGACGGCACCTGCGAACGCTGCGGCCGGAAAGTGGTCAAAAAGGACCTGACCCAGTGGTTCTTCAAAATCACCGAGTATGCCGGAAAACTGCTCGATGATCTCTCCCTGCTCGACCAATGGCCGGAAAAGGTGCGCACCATGCAGGGGAACTGGATTGGCCGTTCCACCGGCGCCCGGGTCGAGTTTACCGTCGCGGAAACGGGGGATCCCTGCCCGGTCTTCACCACCCGGCCTGACACCATTTACGGGGTCACCTTCATGGCGCTGGCCCCGGAACATCCTCTGGTTGAAAAGTTGCTTCGCGCCAATCCGCGCGCCGCCGAGATCAAGGCCTTCGTGGAGAAGGAGAAAATGGTCTCCGCCGCCGAACGCGCGGATGATTCCACCAAGAAAGAAGGCGTGTTCACCGGCTTTCATGTCCGCAACCCCTATAACGGCGAGCTGGCCCCGCTCTGGATTACCAATTACGTGCTGATGGAATACGGCACCGGCGCCGTCATGGCCGTGCCCGCGCATGACCAGCGTGACTTCGACTTTGCCAAGGCCTACACCCTCCCCATCAAGGTGGTCATCCAGAACCCGGACGGGACCCTTGAGGCCGCGGCCATGAAGGAGGCCTATGTCGAAGATGGGGCCATGGCCAACTCCGCGCCCTTCAACGGGCGGAATAACCGCGAAGCGATGACGGATATCATTCAGCTGGCCAAGGATAAGGGCTTTGGGGATTTCACGACCCATTTCCGGATTCGCGACTGGCTGATCAGCCGGCAGCGGTACTGGGGCTCCCCCATCCCGATCATCCACTGCCCGGCTTGCGGCGCCGTGCCGGTGCCGGAGAAGGATCTCCCCGTCCTGTTGCCGGACGATGTGGATTTCAAAACTGAACGGGGCAATCCGCTATCCTTTCACGAAGGCTTCATCAACACCCCCTGCCCGACCTGCGGCAAGCCGGCCCGGCGCGAGACCGACACGCTGGCTCAGTGGATCTGCTCCTGCTGGTATTACCTCCGCTACGTCAACCCGCGCGACACCACGGTGGCCTATAATAAGAAGGACGTGGATTACTGGCTGCCGGTCGATCAATATATCGGTGGCATCGAGCACGCGGTGCTGCACCTGCTCTATTCCCGGTTCATCCTGAAAGTACTGCATGATGCCGATACCTGCTCCTTCCGCGAACCCTTCAAGGCGCTGTTCACCCAGGGCATGATCTGCAAACGCAGCGAGAAGGATGGCCAGCTTTACAAAATGTCCAAATCCAAAGGCAACGTGGTCTCGCCCGACGAACTGATCCGCGAGTATGGGGCCGACACCGTCCGGCTCTATACCTTGTTCATCGGACCGCCCGAGAAGGATGCCGAATGGAGCGACACGGCCGTAGAGGGCTCATTCCGGTTCCTGCGCCGGATCTGGCGCCGGGTTTACGAGACCCACGCCCTGCTCCAGGCCTCCGCCACGCTGAAAACCGATCTCTCCACCATGGAGACACCGGAACGCGATCTTTACCGGAAATTGCATGAGAGCATTGCCAAGATCACCCACGATCTGGAAGGGGCGTTTCAATTCAATACCGCCATCGCCCAGATCATGGAATTAATGAATGCGGTGGATGCCATGAAAGTGGATGCCACCAGCAGCGAGCCCTGCCGGGCCGTTTACCGGGAAACGATTGAAACCCTGGTGGTATTGATCTCCCCGTTCGCGCCACATGTCGCGGAAGAACTGTGGGTCGAACTTGGGCATCAACCCAGCGTCCTCTCAGCGCCCTGGCCGCAGGTGAACGAAAAGGCGCTGGCCCGCGACACCATCGAAATCGTCATTCAGCTCAATGGCAAAATCAAGAGCCGCGAAGTCATCCCCACGCGTCTGTCGCCCAAGGAGATTGAGGCCCATGTCCTGACGCTGGAGCCGGTGAAGCAGATGCTGGCCGGGCTCACTATCCGCAAAGTGGTGGTCATCCCGGGCAAACTGGTCAACATTGTGGCCACGCCATGAACCGCTGGCGTATCAGGTTGCAGGAATTGACGCGGTCCACGTTTGCCCTGACGGCCGGCGAGCGCAAAGCGCTCTGCCTGGTGCTGGCGCTGGCGTTACTGGGCCTCGGCGTCAAGAGCTGGCACGCGCATCAGGAGCGGCCGGCCGCCGCCGCCCCGCCACGGTAAACCGGCTTACTGGAATTCGTTACGGGACCGCTTCTTGATAAAGAAGCTGCCGATGGCGACCACCACCAGACTGGCCGCCAGCCCGATCCCGGCGATCTTCAGCCACCCCATATGCGTCGTCTCGGCGACAGGCAGGGACTCATCGGTCACAGGCAGTGCCGCCGGCAGATTGGTGGTCACCGTATGGATGACCGGGGGAGGGGGAGGCGGCAGCGGCGGCAGGGCGGCAAACCCCTTCGACAGCAACTCCATCGCCTTGGCATCCCGCACTTTACGGTCTTTGCTGCCCAGGACCACGGCGATCACACGGCGTCCGTTTTTCTGGGCGGTCGCCACAATCGAAAACCCGCCGGCGGTGATATACCCCGTCTTCAATCCATCGCAACCCGGAAACTCATGCAACAGATGATTGTGACTGCGCATCTCGAAGGGTTTGGTATCGGGCCTGAAATTCCGGACCTGGGTCGAGGTATACTTGAGGATCTCGGGATGTTGGGCAATCAGGGCGCAGGCCAGCTTGGACAGATCACGGGCTGTCGACGTATCGCCCGCCTGTCCGGCGGCCGGCGGCAGGCCATGCACGGAATGGAAGGACGTGTTGGCCATCCCTAATTCACCCGCCTTCTTATTCATCAGCTCCACAAATCCGGCCGACGAGCCCGCCACACTCAACGCCATGGCCATGGCGGAATCGTTCGCCGACTGAATCATCAGGGCATACATGAGGTCTTCGAGGGTAAACACCTCGCCCTCCTTCAAATACACCTGTGACCCGCCAATCTTCGACGACTCCGCCGTCACGGTTACGGAATTGCTCAGGCTGATCTGCCCGGCGGAAATCTGATCCAGCAGGACCATCATATCCATGAGCTTGATGACGCTGGCAGGGAAACCGGCCGCATCGGCATTCTGCTCCACCAGAACCTGCCCGGTCGCCGCATCCACCACAATCGCACCCAGATAGGGATCGGCCGTGCGGTTCGGCAAGGTCGCCCGTCCCGAGGAGGCCGTCTTGGGTTTGGCGACCGCTTTCTTAGTGGCCTTGGTTTCCGCCAGCGCCGTTCCGCCCACCGCCAACACCCCTGCACACGCCACCATCGCCAGACACCGCATCATTTTTATTGTCGTCATTGATCCGTTTCGCTTTCACTAAATAGAATGGGCATAAAATGTAGCGCATCGCCTTTTCCCTGTCCATTGATCTTCACACAAAAGAGGAACTTCACCACTATTACTCCGGCCACTAAAAATAAGCGAAAACCAAGATTCACCCCGGAGGTACGGAGGGGGATAAGGGAGAGGAAGAAAATGTTGCGGGAATTTTGCATTCGGAGTACCGAATCCGAAATTCCCGCAACCCGTTCCTGGAGGAAGAGCAGACGAGAAGGTTTTGATGGAGCGAAGCACAACTGGAGTGGTTGCTTCTCCCTTCCTACTCCCGGAGAGGTGTTTCGCGATTTTTCAAAATGGGGTACTCGCCATTTCGAAAAATCGCGAAACATTTTCTTCCTCTCCCTTATCCCCCTCCGTACCTCCGTGGTAAATCCCTTTTGTTTCGCGGGTTTTAGACACGTCTACCCTGACACAAACGTGATCGGGTCGGGTATGTCGGTTAGCTTTTCACCGCCGGCCTCCGTGACGGCAAAGGTGTTTTCAATGCCAATGACCCCTTTTCCCGGGATCACGAACTTGGGTTCAATGGCAATGACCTGCCCGTTTTTCAGCGGGTCCTTGAATCCCTTCGCCAGGATCGGCCACTCATCCAGCTCCAGCCCGACCCCGTGTCCGACAAATCGCGACTGCTCCCCCGGCATGCCCATAAACTGCTTCCCCAGGCCCGCCTCATCCGCCATTTCCGCGGCTCTGAAATAAAGCTCCTCACAAATGGCACCCGGCTTCAATGCGCCCTGAAGGAAGGCCTGAATTTCCAGTGAGACCTCAAAGGCCTGCCGCAGGTCGGGATCCAGCGACCCCAGGACAAACACCCGGGTCATGTCCGTGATGTAGCCATTAAACACACCGGTGTAGTCCATGAAGACCGGTTCATTTTCTTTAATCACATCCCGCGAGGATCCACAAGGGGAGGCGCTCGAAAGCCCCCGCCCCGTCACCGCGCCATCAAAGGCCCCGTGGGCCGCCCCTCCGGCCGACACGACCAGCCCCAGGAAGAGCTCCTGATTGAAGGCCCGCATCCGGATCCCTCCCTCATTCCCGGCCTTGCGAAGCCGGTACTCGAATTCCGCCGCCACATCCAGTTCCCGCATCCCCACCTTCAGGAAATGCGGCACCTGGCTGAACACCCGGCCAATCTCCCGGCCACTGTGCCGCAACTGCTCCAGTTCGTAGGGAGATTTGACAGAACGGACCTCGCGATTCAACGAAGTGATATCAACAAATTCACAACCCGGCAGCAACTTGCTGTAGTAATTCAACTGCTGTACAGGGACGACATCAAACGTCAGTCCCACCTTGCGCAGGGCCTGGTTGAACGTCCCGGGGAAATCCTTGCTGGCCGGAAAGGGCCTCACATCCGCGAGGAGACTCTCTTCCCGGGCGCGGGTGAGACTCTTGCGGACCAGGAGGACGGGATCCCCTGCGGCCGGCATCCACAGCGCGGCATTCTGATTCGTGCCACAGAAATAATAGACATCGATCGGAAAAATGAAAAAGGCCCCCTCCAGCCCCTTCTCCCGGATCAACGCCTGCATGCGGGCCACCCGCTGTTTGATTTCATCATGTAACGTCATGGATTCACCTGCTTCAAGCTTTGATCAAAGGCCCACGCCACCGTCGCTTCGTAATTATTGGCATGACTGCGGCGAATACGAGAAAAAACCGCATGGGGATCAGCGAAGACCTGCGCCAGATATTCCCATTGCTCCAGCATCCTGTCCATCCGGTGCTGGGGCCCGCTCAGCCACTGACCATAGCCTTCGAACAGCCGGCCATGGAAGGCGATCAGCTGGGCACGGCGGGAATCGGATGACGGCCACGGCCTGCCCTGAATCAGGGAAGGCAGAAAAGGATTTTGCAATACCCCCCGGCCGATCATCCAGCCCGCGGCCAGGGGCAGCTGACGGCACAGGTCGAGGAAAGCCTCCACACTGGCAATATCCCCGTTGAATACAAAGGGATGCCGGCACAGAGCCAGGGCTTGAGCGGCCCTCCCGACATCCACCTCGCCCGCATACATCTGATCCGCCGTGCGGGCATGCAGGCTCACTTCTGCGAGAGGGTATTGGTTCAGCACCTCGATCACGGCCTTGAATTCATCCGGGTCATGATACCCCAAACGCATTTTCACGGAAAGGCGGACCGGTGCGTCCTTCAGGACCTCTGCCAGAATGGCATCAATCTGCTGCGCATGGGGAAGCAGCCCCGCCCCGCGTCCGCGCCCAGCCACGGTCGGATAAGGGCAACCCAGATTCCAATTCACCGTTTCATGACCGGCCTCCCTCAATTCGCGTAAGGCGGCGGAGAAGGTGGGGGCATGGTTCGTC
Organism: bacterium; assembly: GCA_037128595.1. Classification (NCBI taxonomy): domain Bacteria; species bacterium. The sequence continues at coordinate 57,465 of JBAXWB010000012.1, read as the reverse complement.
AGCACCTGCGGGATGGTGCGTAACGCGCGATTCGTTTCAAGAGCTACCTGCCGCAATTCAGCTGGACGCAGGGGGTGCCCCTGCCGGAGTTGCAAGAAGGGGGCGACCGCCCGATCAATGCCGCTGAAACAGCGGGCAAACGCCTCCCGGTAAACCACATCGGTCACCCCACGGATCGGGGCGAGAATCAAGACAGTAGGCAGTCGGCAGTCGGCAGTTAGCGGCAAGTCACTCATAACAGGACCAACTGCTCTTCTGCCCGCTGACGACTGCCCACTGCCAACGGCTTACTGCTCACGGCCCACTGCCCACTGCTGACGGCCTTCACCCCCTCATACCCCTCATCAGGCGGGAGATGGGCCTGCTGGCGGGCGTCCACCGCCAACTGGTCGCAGCGTTCGTTCTCAGGATGTTCATTGTGACTCTTCACCCAGACGAAGTTGACGCCATGCGGTGCCGTCAGATCCAACAGTGCCCCCCACAGATCCTCATTCTTGGCCCGGTCTTTCGGCCCGCGCATCCACCCCTTGGCCCGCCAGCGTTTCGCATGGCCCTGATTAAACATATCCACGAGGTACCGGGAGTCGCTGAAAACGGTGATCGCCAGTCCAGTCCCCTGTCCCGCGGTAACCGACTTCAGCCCCTCCACGGCCGCCAGGATTTCCATCCGGTTGTTCGTGGTTTTACAAAAGCCGCCGGAGAGCTCCCGCCGCCGCCCCTGCTGAACAATCAGGGCGCCATACCCGCCCCGCCCCGGATTCGGGGAACAGGCCCCATCCGTATAAATCTCAATGACTTGGTCTGCACACATGAGGCAAGTATGACAGTGGGCGGGGAAAGAAGGGAGGAAAAAGGAGACTTCCCGCTTGACTTCCCGGCCTGAATCAATTAATGAGTGAGCGCTTACTTTTTAAAGGAACAGGATTTTTTCAATGGCGCGACCGGTATCCATACACCCTGATGCTATTCTCGAGGCGGCCCGCAAGGTCTTCATGACCCATGGCTATAAAGCCAGCACCGTCCTGATTGCCAAGGCGGCCGGCGTATCCGAAGGGTCCCTCTTCAAACACTACAAGAGCAAATGCAACCTGTTCCTCGCCGCCATGAACGCGGAGGCCGGCGAGCAGTCCTGGGGGGAATGCCTGATGGCGTCAGCAGGAAAAGGGGATATCCGCACCACGCTTGAAACCGCCGGGGGCCTCCTCCTCAATCACCTCCGGCTGATTCTCCCTCGCATCATGATGGTTTCATCGAGCGGGATCACCATTCCCAAGCATCATCAGCCCGGCCAATGTCCTCCTCCGATTCAAAAAATGGAGGTGTTATGCCGGTATTTCAACCTGGAAATCAAGGCGGGCCGCATGAAAATGGCTTCTCCCGAGATTCAGGCCCAGATCTTTCTCGGGGCGCTGTCCCACTACGCCTGGTGCGAGACCATGTTTGACTACAAGCCCGCCCCCCCCGGCGACTATGTCCATAATCTCGTAGATACTATTGTAATGGCTACTCATCCCAAACCAACGGGTCGAAAATCATGAAAACATCTCTATTCCAGGCTCTTGCGGCTACCACTCTGGCCGCCTTCATCGCTGGCTGCGTGCAGGCGCCTCCGCCGCCTTCGTCCACCACTGAATGGACCGCGCCAGAGGACGCCCAAAAACCGGATAAAGTCTGGGAAGCCGTGCGAGCGGAAACCCCGACCGACCTGTCCAAGCCGCTGACGTTAGCCGACATCGCGGATCTGGCCCTCCACAACAATGCCGCGACCAGCAAGGCCTGGCACGAAGCCCGTGCCGCCTCTGAACAGGTCCGCTACGCACAGGGTTATTTCATGCCGAGCCTTACGGCCGGAGCCAGCGCGACCCGGACCATCACCTCCGCCGATCCTGAGAGTTATGACCAGAATGTCATGAACTATGGCCCTGGCCTGCAACTGAACTACCTGGTCCTTAATTTCGGGGGCGGGCGTCGGGCAGCGGTGGACCAGGCCCTCCAGACCGTCTACGCCAGCAACTTCGCCTTCAACCGGGCGATTCAGGACACCCTGCTCACTTCGGAAATCGCCTACTACCGGGTGATTACCGCCCAGGCGGCGGTGGACTCGACCACTACCAATGCCCTGGATACCAAGGCCATTCTCGATGCCGCCACCGAACGCCGTAATGCCGGCGTCGGGGTGGATCTGGATGTGCTCCAGGCCCAAACGCTCTATGATCAAACCCTTTACGCCCAGGCCACCGCCCTGGGGCTGCAGAAGATCAGTTGGGGCCTTCTGGCCCAATCCGTCGGACTCCCGGCTGACACAACCCTCCAAATTGCTGTCCCTGGCTACACCCTGCCCACCTCGCTCTCGCATCAGGATATGAAGCGCTTCATGGATGCCGCGCTGGCACGCCGCCCGGATCTTGCCGCCTTAAGGGCCTCCCTGGCCGCACGGGAGGCGGCCATCAAGGTCGCCAGGGCCTCCCGCTGGCCCTCGCTGTATCTCAATGGCTCGGCGAATCGTAACTATTCGGAACTCTACGGACAGAGCAATCGCGCCGCCTCAGACGATGAATGGGCGTATATGGGAGGCGTGAGCCTGAAATGGAATATTTTTGACGGGTTACAGACCCTGAGCACCATCCGGACCGCCGAGGCACAAGCCGATGCCACCCGGGCACAACTCAAGGATGCGGAACTGGGCGCCAGCGCCGAAATCTGGACCCGTTTCCAAAATTACGAAACCGCCCTGAATCTGCTTGAATTCAGCCTCTCTTCCCTCAAAAGCGCCACCGCTTCATGGGAAATGGCCATGGAAAGCTACAAATCCGGCATCAAAAGCATTCTGGATGTCTTGAACGCGGAAGCTCAACTTGCCGATGCCCGCCGCCAGCAGATTGTCGCACGGCAAGAGGTCTTCACGGCACTGGCCAATCTGGCACACGCCACGGGCATCATAGAAAAAGGCGGCTCCCTTAAAACTCAGGAGGCCTTGAAAAGCAGGTTTTGACAGAGCAAAACCCTCCATGCCCGGAAATGGAGGGCGCCGCTCTGTCGGCGCCGGGTAATTAAGGAAGAGAAAAAATAATATGAACAACATTACACGTTTGACCCTAACGGCCGTCTCCCTCTCCGCCCTGGCCCTGCTCACCAGCGCCTGCGGTAAAAAACAGGCAGGCGGCCCGCCCTCGGCCCCTCCTGTCGTCGTCACCATGACCCCGGCCCTTCAGGCGGACACCCCCGTCATCATTGCCACCTACGGGACCACACAGGACAAGGAGAGCGTGGACATCGTTCCCCAGGTTTCAGGTCAGCTATTGAGTATTCTTTTTGAAGAAGGAGCCATCGTCACCAATGGCCAGCCGCTCTTCCAGATTGATCCGCGGGATTATGAAACGCGCGTTCAACAGGCCGAAGGCATGCTCGCCGCTGACAAATCCGCCCTGGAACTCGCCCGCACCACCCTCCTCCGGAATCAACCGCTTCTGGCAAAGCGGCTGATTTCAGAGGAGGTGTATGACGCCATCAAGAACAAAACCACCACACTGGAAGCACAACTGGCCATCGATCAGGCGGCCCTCACCCAGGCGCAACTCAATCTCTCGCGTTGCACGGTCGTTTCACCGATCGCCGGCATTTGTTCCAAGCGCTACGTGGATGCAGGAAATCTGGTGGCCGCCGGCGCCTCGCGCCTGACGAATGTCCGGAACAACAGCCCCCTCCGCCTGGAATGCACGGTCTCGGAGCAATACCTGCCCCAGATCCGCAACGCCATGTCGGCCGGGCCCATTCAGGTCGAAGTCACCCCGACCGGCGATACCCGCCATTACCCGGGCACCCTCTCGTTCATTGATAATGCCGTGGATGCCGCCACCGGCTCCATTCTGCTCCGGGGCGAAGTGCCGAATCCCACCCGCGCACTCTGGGCGAAGCAATTCGTAAACATCGAAGTCATTGTCACGACGATCCCTAACGCCGTCATGGTGCCGGAGAGCGCGGTCCAATTCGGAAAAACCGGACCCTATCTGTACGTCGCCAATTCCAACAGCCTCTCGGAACTCCGCCCGGTCACCATCGGCGTGCGGCACGACAATCTGCTCCAGATTTCCACGGGAGTGCATGCTGGTGAGTCGGTAATCACGTCAGGGCTCATGATGATGCGCCCGGGGGCGACCGTCATGGATGCAGCGAAGATGATGAAAAAATGAGATAAGAGATCTGAAATCTGAAATTGAAGCGAGACCCCTATGAGCTTTTCTGAAATATTTATCCGGCGCCCGGTCATGACGATTCTGCTCACCACCCTGATGGTGGTGGGTGGGGTTTGGGCTTATTTTCAACTCCCTGTCAACAGCCTGCCCACCGTGGATTACCCGGTCATTCAGGTAACGGTCGCCTATCCGGGCGCCAGCCCCGCCACCATGGCCTCGACGGTGGCCACCCCGCTCGAGAATGAATTCACCCAGATCAACGGGTTGGAATCCATGTACTCGGACAATAAACAGGGGCTTTCCACGATCACCCTCTCCTTCAGCCTGAACCGCAATGTGGACTTGATTGCCCCGGACGTGCAGGCGGCGATCACCCGGGCCACCCGGAATCTGCCTTCCGACCTGCCGAGCCCGCCCACTTACCAGAAGTTCAACCCTTCCGACGCCCCTATCTATTACCTGCTCCTCTATTCTGACATCATGCCCCATGGCGAACTGTACGACTATGCCAGCCATGTAGTGGCCCGGAAATTGAGCATGATCGAGGGGGTATCCAAGGTGGAGGCGTTTGGCGCCAAAAATGCCGTCCGCATCCAATTCAGTCCCGACAAACTGGCCTCGTATAAAATCGGCGTCGACGAACTGGCCTTGGCGCTCAAGGCCGCTACCGCCAATATTCCCGGCGGCAGCCTGAATGGCGCCCAACGCACCTTTGTGATCGAGCCCCAGGGCCAATTACGCACCGCCCGCGAATACGGCGAAGTGATCATCACCACCCGCAACGACGCCCCCATCCGGCTGAAGGACGTCGCCCAGTGCGTGGACAGCCTTGCCAACGATCTGGTGAATATCCGCTACACGACCCCAACGGAACCCCTCCGCAATAATTGCGTGGTCATGCGTCTTTCACGCGTGAGCGGGGCCAATACCGTCGCCGTGGCGAACCGCGTCACCGTGGCACTGGAAGACGCCCGACGGGAACTCCCCTCCACCATTACCCTGGTCTCCATGTTCAATGGCGCCACCCCCATCATCGAGTCCCTCCATGACGTTCAACTCACCGTGGGCATCGCCCTCCTGATGGTCATCCTGGTTATCTTCTTCTTCCTGGGCCGTGTCCGCGAAACGGTGATTCCCAGCATTGTCCTACCCATCTCGTTACTGGGCACCTGCCTGTTGATGCTGCCCTCCAGCTTCAGCCTCGATACCCTCTCGTTAATGGGCATCATCCTGGCCGTCGGGTTTCTCGTGGATGACGCCATCGTGGTGCTGGAAAACACCGTGCGTCATCTGGAGGAGGGCAAAAAGCCCATCCCCGCCGCGCTGCAAAGCATGAAGGAAATTTCGTTCACGGTCCTTTCCACCAGCGCCGCCCTGATCATTGTCTTTATGCCGTTGGTATTCATGGGTGGGGCGGTGGGCCGGAACCTGCGTGAATTCGCCCTGACCGTCATCTTCGCCATTATCGTCTCCACGATCCTCGCCCTGACCCTCTCCCCCATGATGTGTGCCCGTATCCTGCACCACGAGAAGGCGCCTAACGCCATCCAGCGGGGCATCCAGTCCTTTATTCAGAACTTGATCAACCAGTACGCCAAAGCCCTCCACTTCCAGCTCCGCCACAAATGGATCGCCCTGGTGGCCTGGGTCTTCTGCATTGTGGGCGCGGGTGTGCTGTACTTCATTCTCCCCAAAGCCTTCCTGCCCCCGGGCGACAGCAGCTTTATTTTCGGGGCCATGCTCATGCCCCAGGGTGCCTCGTCCGAGCAGATGCAGGCCTATCAAACCAAGATCATGGGCCTGTTCAAACAGGACCCGGCCATTGAACGCATGGGCAGCGTAACGGGTATCTTCCCCGGCGCCGACCAAAGCATGGGCTTTGTCTTCATCCGCCTGAAGTCTCCACGTGAGCGCGCCCCCATCGACCAGATTGCGCAGAAGCTGATGGGACAGGCCATGATGATTCCCGACGGACTGTGCGCCATGAAGGCCATGCCGGTTCTCAAGATCAGTTCCGGGGTCGACTCCACCGCCCAGGGAAGTGACTATGGCTTTCTCATCAAGGGTCTGGACCGGGATACGGTCTACAAAACAGCCTTTCAGCTTGAGCAGGAAATCCGCAAGATCCCCTTCCTGATTCCCTTTGCCACCCAGAACAGCGTCAAGCTGAACATGCCCCGCCTGACCATCGCCATTGACCGTAACCGCGCCTCGGCCCTGGGGATCACGGCCACCTCCATTGAGCAGGCCCTGGCCCTGTCCTTTTCCGGCGGTTACGTAACCCAGTTCACCACCGATCAGGATCAATACCAGGTCATTCCTGAAATCCAGAAATCCAACCAACGCCTGCCGAACGATCTAGGCCTGCTCTACCTGCGCTCGGCTTACGGCCCCCTGGTTCCCATGAAATCGATTGTCCAATGGACCGAGGAAGCGGGTCCTCAGAATGTGCCGCATGCGCAGCAACATGAGGCCGCCACCATCTCCTTCAGCCCCTTCCCGGGCGTGCCGCTGGGAATGGTGACCGCCGCGATCGAAGCCAAGGCGGCGGCCGTGCTGCCACCGAGCGTGCAAGGCTCGTTCATCGGGGATGCCGTGGAGTTCAAAAAATCCATCGCCAGCCTGGGCATCCTGCTCTTGATTGCCATCTTCCTGAAATACGTCGTGTTGGGAATGCTGTACGAGAGCTTCGTCCACCCTTTCACGATTCTCACGACCTTGCCGGTGGCCATCTTCGGCGGATTCCTGACGCTCTATATGTTTGGCAGCCAGCTGTCCCTGTATGCCTACATTGGCGTTTTCGTATTGCTCGGACTGATTACCAAGAACGGCATTCTGATGGTGGACTTCGCCCTGCAACGGAAAGCGGAGGGCATGAACAGTTATGACGCCATTCACAATGCCTGCGTGGTCCGGTTCCGCCCGATCCTGATGACCGGTTTGTGCGCCATCCTGGGCGCAGTACCGATCGCGGCGGGCTTTGGTGCCGACGCCTCAAGCCGGAAGCCGCTCGGTCTGGTGATTGTCGGCGGCATGATCTTTGCCCAGGTGATCACCCTCTTTGTGACCCCCGGCATCTATCTCTACATGGAGAAAATCCAGGACAAGTTCTATAAGAAACGGACGGACCTGGAGTAGTCTTACTTCATATCCGCCAAACGCGGAAGCCCCACATCCCGTTTCGACAGGATCGGGGTGGTAACGGGCCAGGGGATCGCCAGGGCAGGATCGGACCAGAGAATGCCCTTTTCATCCTGCGGCGAATAACACGCACTGCATTTGTACATGAAGTCCGCCTCATCACTCATCACGCAAAACCCGTGGGCAAAGCCGGCCGGAATAAAGAATTGGTGATGATTCGCCGCCGACAAGATGGCGCTCACCCATTTCCCAAAGGTGGGTGAGTCCCGCCGGATATCCACAGCCACATCAAAAATCTCACCGCTGACCACCCACACCAGTTTATCCTGCGGATTGGGTAACTGATAATGGAGCCCCCTCAAGGTTCCCTTCGTGGAGCGGGACCAGTTGTCCTGAATGAAGGGACCCGGTATCCCCGCCGCCCGGTAGGCCTCCTGCTTGTAGGTCTCCTGGAAAAATCCACGGGAATCGCCAAACACATCCGGAATGATCAACTTGACCTCAGGGATCGCCTGAGGAATAACCTGGAGCGCCATGATTACACTTCCTCCGCCATACGGATCAGGTACTGCCCATATTCATTTTTGACCATTTCCTGCCCCAGAGCCTTGAGCTGCTCACGGGTGATATACCCCATCGAATAGGCAATCTCTTCAATACAGGCCATTTTGAAGCCCTGCCGGATCTGCACGGTTTGCACATAGCTGGCCGCCTGATACATCGAGTCATGGGTCCCCGTGTCCAGCCAGGCGAAGCCCCGCCCCAGGGAATGCACCCGCATTTTTCCAGCCTTAAGATAGGCCAGATTCAAGTCGGTAATCTCCAGCTCGCCACGGGGCGACGGCTTGAGTTTGGCGGCAATCTCCAGCACCCGGTTATCATAGAAGTAGAGGCCGGGAATCGCATACTTCGATTTCGGCTTCTCCGGCTTCTCCTCCAGGGAAAGGGCTTTGCCATTGGCATCAAACTCAATCACTCCATAACGCTCGGGATCCGCCACCGGATAGGCGAAAATCAAGGCGCCCTCCTTCAACTGGCTGGCTTCCTTCAAAATGGAGGAGAAGTTGTGACCATAGAAGATGTTATCACCCAGGATCAGGGCCACCGGACTGGTGCCGACAAACTCCCGGCCGATGATGAAGGCTTGCGCCAGTCCTTCCGGCTTCGGCTGTTCGGCATAGATCAGGTTGAGCCCGATCTGCGAGCCGTCGCCCAACAACTGGCGGAAGAGCGGCAGATCATGGGGAGTGCTGATAATCAGGATATCCCGTATGCCCGCCAGCATGAGGACGGAAAGGGGATAGTAAATCATTGGCTTGTCATAAATCGGCAGGAGCTGCTTGCTCACCGCCTTCGTCAGCGGAAATAACCGCGTCCCCGATCCCCCGGCCAGTATGATTCCCTTCATAATCCACCCTCCTTATTGAATATCCTCATTCTCAAATAAAATCAGAAGATGTCGAGCGTATTGTCCACAGAACAAGATGGTTGCTGAGGTGTCAGGTTGTTAAGTTGTTGTGTAACAAAAGCCTTCGCTCATTAACTTAACAACCTGACAACTCAGTAACCTAACAACTTTCGTGCTCACCCAGCCCGGAACATCTGGCCGATCCGTTTGCCCATCAGGGCGGTGGCCAACAACAGGCCTGCCCCGAGCAGGGCCATCGCCCAGACCCCGAGCGCGGAGGCAATATTCAGCCCATTCTCCAGACTTTCGAGCAGCGCATAAATTGCCTTGGTGATGGGATAAAAGTTCTCGGACTGGGCCAGGATCAAACTGTCGGACACCTCCAGCATGGAGAAGGAGAAACAGAGGATGGCGCCCGCCAGCAAATTCGCCGAAATCAAGGGAAGCGTAATGCGCCAGACCACCCGGAACGGGGAGGCCCCGAGATTGGCCGCCGCTTCCTCATAGGTGGAACTGACCTGCTCCAGCCCGGCATGCGCGGCCCGGACCATGTAGGGCAACCTGCGAATGGCATAACTCACCGACAGCAGAATCATGGGATTCATCCGGGGATCCAGCAGGGTGTTCGGGAATGTGCCGGAAAAACACCCCATATACCCGAACGCAATCACCAGCCCCGGCACCGCGAGCGGAAGCATGGCCAGGGCATCCAACCAGTCACTCCCCCAGATCCGCTTGCGTACACATAGCCAGGCGATACCGAACCCCAACAGCAGATCCAGCACCGTCGCAATCAGGGAAAATGACAGACTGTTCAACAAGGCGGTCCGCGTCAGTTCGGAATTGAGCGCCTGCCCGAAGAACTCCAGCGTGAACCCCTCCGGCAGCACCGTCAGGAACCAGCGGTGACTGACCGACAACAGCACCACACTGATCTGCGGCAGGACCGCCGCGAACAACACGCCGCCCACCAGCAGATAGACCAGAAGCGTCCCGCGAAAGGATAAAGGGATTTCCCGGCGGGCCTGGCTCAACCGGCCCAGCGTGGCCACCGAGCGCTGGCGCGACAAGAGCCGCTTGCTGAGCCAGAACCCGAGGGCGGAAATGACCAGCACAAACGTGACCATCGCATAGCCCGAGGGATTCGTGCCGATTTCAGCCACACTGTCATAGATGGCCACCGGCAGCACCCGCCGCAACCCGAACACCAGCGGCGTTCCCAGTTCCGTGAAGGACCAGATGAACACCAGCGCCATCCCGGCAAACAAACCCGGCATGGCGAGCGGCAGGGTCACCCGCCTGAAGACCCGCAGCGGGGAGGCCCCCAGATTCAGGGCGGACTCCTCCAGCGAGGGATCAATATTGGCGAGGGCGGCCACAAGATTGAGGAATAGGATCGGAAACAGATGCAAGGTTTCCAGCAGCACAATCCCCAGGAGGGGGAAATGGCCCAGCCAGTCTACCGGCCCATTCACCAGACCGAGATTCATCATCAGGGTGCTCAAGGCACCCGCGCGCGAAAAAATGATCTTCATGCCCACGGCACTCACAAACGGGGGCAGGATCATGGGAAGCAGGAGCAAGCCCGACCACACAGCCTTCCCGTAAAAGGAGCGCCGGGCAAACAGCCAGGCCATCGGCAGCGAGACCGCGACGCAACTGAGCGTCACACAGGTCGCGATGAGAAAACTCGTCAGCCCCGCTTGGAGATGAACGGTATTCGTAAAGAGCCCGGTCACATACAACAGGGTGAACCCATGGTCGTCCCAGAACGAGCGCACGAACACATGCGCCATCGGCCAGACCAGGAATATTCCCAGTGTAGCCACAATGAGCATGACAGAAACGGGCGTGCTAAATCGAATTTTCATAGAGACAGTAACACCACATTCTCCGGCGCCACCGCCCACCACCGGCGGTCACCCTTCCTGAACCCGAGCGACCGCTGCGTCAGCACGGTGGCCTTCAGCGTCATCTCCGCCGCGAGTAGCGACACCGTCACCGTGGCGCCATTGACCCTCACCTCCGTGATGTCGGCCTCAAACGCATTGACCCCGCTCCTGGCGTTTTCCACACACTGGATATTTTCGGGTCGCACCAGACAGACCTGCGCCCCGGCAATAAATGGCGCGGCCCCGTCATTCTGCCAGACCCAATTCCCCAATTGGGTCTGGACCGTCATGCCCTTCGCCACGCCCTCGATAAAATTCGCCTCACCGAGGAAATCCGCACAAAAGACATTCGGGGGACGGGCATACAACTCCAAGGGCGTTCCCATTGCGCTCACCTTCCCGGCATGCATGACCGCCATGCGGTCCGCCAGGGCGAGCGCATCGGCCTGGTCATGGGTCACATACACAAACGTGATATTCGTATCACGCCGGAGCTTATCGATCTCAAGCCGCATCTCCACCCGCAGTTTCGCATCCAGATTGGACAAGGGTTCATCCAGCAGAATGACCGCCGGATTGAGCACCAGGGCACGCGCCAGGACCACCCGCTGCTGCTGGCCCCCGGACAACTGCCCGGGCATGCGCCCGCCCAGTCCCGCCAGCCCGACCCGGTTCAGGACATCTTGCGTCCGGCTTTCGGTCTCCTGTTTTGGCACATGGCGCTCCACCAAGCCGAACGCCACATTGTCGCGGACATTCAAGTGCGGCCAAAGCGCGTAGTTCTGAAACACCATGGGCGCTCCGCGCTCATAGGCCGGCAGTTCCGCCACATCCCGTCCATTGAAATATACCGTCCCGGAATCGGGCGTTTCGAGGCCGGCAAGAATACGCAGCAACGTGGTTTTGCCGCACCCTGAGGGACCGAGGAGAAAGAACATCTCGCCCGCGGGAATGGATAGCGACACATCATCCAGCGCCGTCACGGCCCCGAACCGCTTGACGACATGACGCACTTCAATCGCTGCAGGAATCGATTTATTCATGTTTTAACTCTCCCAGCAAAGCCCGGACACGGGTTTCCAATGCAAACAGGGCCACCTCGGGATCGAGGTCCTGAATATCCGCGACCTGCCAATACCGGACCCGATCCACCCAATGGGGAAAGCGCTGACTGATCATGGGCCGGTGCTCCCATTCATCAATGGCAATCACGACGGCGGCCTCCACCAGATCCGACTCCTGAAGCTGGATCGGCCGGCGCAGAACGGCGTCCAAAGCGACCTTGCGGGCCTTCAACCCTTTCACCGCATGAGGCGACATACTGCCCATCTCAACTGAAATCAACTCCGTAATCAGGCCCCGTGACACCGCGCGGGTGTTCACCCCGTATTGCGGCGCAAGCGTATTGAAAAGAAGCTCTGAAAACCGGCTCCGGTAATAGTTGCCGGTACAAATAAACAATACGATGTCAGACATGCGGCTCAATATCAGGTATTACGGGTCGATTTTGAAGAACATTCTTACCCACCTTGGCTGGCCGGGTCATTGTTTCGACCTATTTGGCGAAATCGAAAGATTAAGATTTTGAACACGCGAAGCTCGCAAAGGATGACAATCGGCTATACGCCTCAGATACATTGACGTTGCCGTTGATGCTAGTTCCGCCCTAATCTGAAGGGCAATAAATATCGACCCCGAGAATCCAACTACGGATCCTGCTATCTCAAATACTTTCCCGGGTATCTTCTGTAAATTCATTATTTAATAATTCCCACCGCTTGAACTCACCTGAGCCCGCTTCGGGCGTCAGGTGGAGTGAATGGTTAGGCCACATTTTCTTGTAAAGCCAACCAAGCTGCCTTTTGAATTTTTTCGCAATGCTGTTGATTAATGTTGACCAATTCATCGCCGTTGACACAAATTCTATTCGGAAGGCCAACTGGCGAACGCTTCTGAATGACAGAATAAAATACACAGGAAGCCAAGTAACTGCCACTAGGACTTGTATGTTCGCCATCAATATCGTATAAATTAATACTAGGTTCTGAGCGCAGGATTCTATGCCATGCTCTTGAAACAGGAACGGGGGTAGCTTTGATGGCCTGCGCTACCTGCATAAACGCACTGTCGAGTGTGACTTGATTTGATGGCATCCTTTTTTCTGCCCAGGTCATAAACAAAAGCACTTCGGCACGCGTTTTTTGAATATAAGGTAGCAAAGACTTGCAGTCGTCAAGCAAGACATTGTATCCATCAAATGGGTGCGTTTTCTGCTGCAGAACAATGTAGTCCCAGTCATGGTATTGGATCGCCATTTGAATATCCTGTTGTTTTGAGTGCCCGCCGATTGTCATCCCCCCCGTAGCATACATGGCGGTGTCAACATCGGGATTATTTTGGCGAATAAGTTCGCGCACTTGAAAAGGCACCCCATGGTTGAATGTGTGACTATTACCAATAAACAAAATTTTCATGATTAAGTGGAACCTCTATTATGTAATGAGGGGGTGCCTTTTATAGGGAATACAGCATAGTCAATTAGTACCGCCTAACGGTTACCTTCTCGGTCGGCGCGTCAGCGACGTACAGAGCGAGGTGTGGTTGGCCAATTGTTTTATCTGAACAAGTCCGAATGTGTCCCGGTTCGTTCAAGCCTCAGTGAATCATTGTCAGCAGTGTAAATCAGGATCCAGTCGGGTTCCACGTGGCAATCGTGCGAGGGCTTCCACTCTCCGACAAGGGGATGATCTCTGTGCTTTGGATCGAGTGGTGTTCCCGAGACGAGTTGTCGCACAATCGCCTTGAGTTTTGCCAGATCCTTCCCGCGTTTCCTCATCTTCTTGATGTCACGGGCGAACTGGGTGGTCTGCGAGACCTTCTTCATTTCTTCCAGCTCTCAAACATGGCATCCAATGACTCAAACTCCTGAACATCTTCGCCCCGGCGGCTCTTTTCAAGGGTGTCCGCAGTGCATTCGTTGGGGACGGCCACAGCGAATGGGAGCCCATGTCTGAGCATGATCTGCCGATAAAAAATCCGTATCGCCTCTGTCGGGCTGATCCCGAGATTATGCAAGACACCTTCTGCCTGCCGTTTGATCTGCGGTTCGATTCTCGCATGGATGACTGCTGTTTTCATGAATTCAGTGTGTCACATCCGCAACACATTTATCAAGTCATTCTTTCTAGCCAACGTTGCGGCTCACTGGCACCGAACCTGTCAGAATGAGGTGTACAGTGCGGCCGGTGGTTCGCAATTCATCTGGTTTTCCAGTAGTCAGGATCGCGGGGCTGATGCATGACTGCCATGATGACAATTCGTCTCGGTTGATTCCGGAACAATACGCCAAAGGGGAAAGTTTTTGTGAGGCACCGACGTACATCAAGATCGACGGTCGGGTACAGGTGTGGATTCAAAAGAATGCGATTGATGGCATCCTGTACCGACGCCAGAAACCTTCTTCCTAGATCAGGCTGTTGTTCCTCGTAATAGGCCGCCGCCGCGAGCATTTCGGATTCGGCGTCGGGATGGAACTTTAAGGCCTTCATGCAAGCGCGGCGTATGCCCTGGCAAAAACGGCATCCGCATCATGAAGTTCAACTGTGCCACGATCCAATTCGGCGCACCGCCGCCGAACTTCCTTTTTCCATTTGGCCGACAATGCGGGGGCATCGGAGGCATCAAGGCTCTCGATCAGTTTCTCGGCAACAAATGCCCGTAACACAGGGGGAAGCCCCATCGCTTCCGTCATGACTTTTTCCGCTGTAATACTCATGCCAGCATTATACCCTTTACGAGTTCGTCATCAATCAGTCTTTTGTCATCTGCGAACGTTGGCGGTGACCGGCGGTGAACCCGCCAGGGTTCACCGTACGTGTCCGCCGCCTTGTTAGCCTATGTCTTGTTTCTCCGAAATGCGATACGAAGCCACCAAGCGGAGACGATTCCGAACCCGAGCGGACAGACAACGAGAAGGAACAAGACCACAAGATGACTGACGTGTATCTGGTGGCCCTCCTTGCCCCAGTAAAATGGTACGCCCCGCACCAGTGACGTGACCATCTCGAATCCAGAGACCCACAGCATCAGGAAGCAAATGAAGATAAGAAGCGCAAGGGTGCCGCCTACGCCCGCAATAAGTCGTTTCATGATATTCCTCCGCCGGCTAACGCTGGCGCTTTGGCTGAGGCGCGTCAGCGCCGATAGCCAGGAGCGGCTGGTTCTGCGGTTTTCATGTTTTAAAATACAGGCCACGAGAAGGCGCTATTTTCTCCACGGCCTGCCGGATCGCCTTTCTCATCCTGAACCAAAGCGTCAACTGGGTCAACAAACCTGCGCCTTTCATTTCCCGCTTAAATCGTTCTTTGATTTCGGCGGTCGCTTGACCAACCCGGTCCTTGGTAGCCGGATCCTTTAGCAATCTGATCCTGCCATCTGAAACTATTCGGTCATTTTTCATCATCATTCTTGCAGAACGTTCGGGTTCATTGGACGCTGGAAGCGCCAGCTTCCGGCGGTACAGTGCGACCCATGGTTCGGATGACTTTGATGCCGATTCCGTTTTCCCCAACAACAATCTGACGGCCTCTGAACACCCAAATGTTGGTCGTGATGGTATGTTGCCTACAATCAACCGTGAAAGATGCGCCGCTGCTCCAATCGCCCGGCGCGGTTTTGTATTCCATTGTGCCCTGCGGAGAAACGGTCATTTGAACCTTGCGCGACTGTGATCCCGTTCGCTGGACAGTAACGGTTGTCGTAGCATTGCTCGTGTTCCGGATTTCAAGGCAGACACCGGCGTACGATGGCACAGGAAAAACAAGGAACAACGCAATGAGGATGAGTAATCCCGCCACCAACCGCCATGTCTTCCTGACGATGTGCAGGTAAAGACCACCGCCCATCAATCCTGTTTGAATGCCGATGTTCAGAAGATATCCACCCGCCGTCATACCCGTGAGCGGTTCGATGTGTGGCCACCATAGAACGCAAGCCCACGCACACCAAGCCAACGTCAAGCAAGACCAGATGATGACAGGGATCTTCTTTTGGTTGTTCATTTCATCATCTTCTATCCGAACCGGCGAAAATCACGGGAGGCGAAGCCGTACCGTGATTTTTCTGGTTCGATTCAATTTCATTTGGTCAATTCAACATGATTCAGCGGCGCATGCACTTCATGTGCTTTCTTAATCACAGCCATGAGATTCCCAATTTTGCGGTCCAGATCACGTCGGCTGGCGTCCGAATCCACACCCATTTGCCGCCATTGAAGACTGACTGCTGGGCCATTAGCGATATTCAACTGAACAGTGCGCGGGCCAAGTGCTTTGACGCTAGTAAGTTCCAGTCCTCTCTCTTGGGCTACTTTCCGAACCTGATCAAGCGCTAGCGCCATGTTAACCGTGCGGGACTCATCGTTTTCCTGAACATTGGATAGCAACTCTGCGCGTATCTGATCTACCAGTTTCTGGGTCTGTTTCACTCCCAGGTAATTACCAATCAACAGGCCTACAACCAAGCCCACCACAACCCCAACCATAAAATGTTTCATTTTCATCAATTTATCTCAAATCCAACGCGACTCTTGACCCGCGGTGAGCGTGCGAGCCGTCGCGGTCAAAGAGGTGGTTCGCGGATTATTTTGCGGCTTCAATCAGTTGCATGTCAGACTTAAGCAGCCGGTTGACAACAGCCGAAATATCAGAACGTCTACTGGATGCGATTTTTTCCACAAAACTCAACACATCTGAGTCGAGATAAACGGGCAAGTTCATCTTCGCATCCGGCCGAAAGAATTTCTCGCGCACTCCCTTTGAAAAGTCATATCCCTTTTTCATATCATTTCTCCATGTACTGACTGATTTCACGCCTGACGGCCTTTCGAGACGAAATAATCCTGATGCAGGCATTTGATTCGCAGCTTTCCTGGTACGTGTGGTGCACCACCAAAACTCCACCGCTGGCCGAAAGGCCAATCGTCACCCAGCGATCTTCAGTTTTGCTGTGTTCTTCATCAAACACCGTGATGGCCCTTGGGTCACGGAAAACATGCGTCGCTTGCTCGAATCGCACACCATGATTTTCCGATTAAGACGATCTTTTACGGGATCCCACTCGAAATCATAATTCATCGGGTTGCCCCTTGTTTATTCATATATTTGGCATTCTGCGACAAAGGCAAAATAAATAAACAGGCCGTCTTTGCCTGCCGGTGTTGGGACGCCAGCTCCTTCGCTTTAACGATAATTGGGGGCTCAGTCACCTTGAAAACGACCAGCGCAGAAGTCGGATCCCACTTCACTATATCTTCGATATTTATCTGCAAAAGATTGGGCAATGCCTTGGCTTGTTCAATGGTTATAGAGAAGAGGACGACAGAGTCGTCTTGTTCCTCCATTTCGACCGAACATTCAAAGGCCACCTCCGGTTGGTGCGGCGAATGCTCGATAGATCGCTTACCAAAAATGGCGGTATACTGCCCATTCGGCGAGTCTACTCCTTGAGAGAAACCACGACAAAATAGGATTTTCCGGATAAAGCGCAGCACACGACTTGCATATCTACTAATGGTGCCCGCATTTTTTCTGGATTTCCGTTTGCGAAACGGCAGGCTGATGAAATACGCAGACACCATGGTAAAAGGCGCGCCAAAATAGATCAGGCCGAGATCGCCAGCATGTATACCCGGCTCGAGTACCGCCAATTGTGGAGACTGGGGATCGTAACCTGGATTGACCTCCCGCCCTCTTGGGTATCGCCCAACGAGTCTTTCGGTCAATCGGCTGGACGAGGAGTCCCACAGGCGTGCTGCACGAATATTGTCCGATACATATCGCTGTTGGCCAACCCAATATTCAAACTCAATTCTGGATCCATAGACAGTGTATCGACGCTGATCTGAATCGGTAGACTCCCGCTGAGTTACTTCGCTAACCAGTATGCGCCCATTGGTCAATGGCCACTTCGAACTCTTCATGCAATTGCGAAGGTCCAAAATTCCCAGTGTCAATACGCACGGCCCCAAGAGAACAAGCAATAGCAGAATGAATCCCGCAAAAATTCCGCCACCTGAATTATTTTTCATTTAATGCCATTGCGAACGTCCTGCTCTCGGGCGGCGTCAGCCGTACCGAGAAGCGGGTGGTTGGAGTTTACCATTTTGTTACTTCTATTTCAGCTTTGCCGTTTCTTTCGGTGATGTAAATCCCGCCCGGTTTTGTGATCAATGAATCTTTGCAACCGTCTGGTGGTCTGGTGACCTCAAAATGTTTACCCAGAAACCGAATCACCTCTGACTCACCTGTCAAAACCCCCTGCCCATAGCCAAAGTGGTATTTATCATTCATTGCCATTTTGACAATAGGAATGGCCAGAACAGATGCCAGGAGGAAACCTGCTATGAATCCACATATCAGTTTCTTCATATTTTCTTACTCCAACGCTGGCGCTTTGGCTGAGGCGCGTCAGCGCCGATAGCCAGGAGCGCCTTGTTCACAGTTTTGAATATTTCTGTCTCCCGGATACGATCCAAATTACTGGAATACTGACCACCGATATCAGTGAGGTCAGTAAAACCGCCCCTGCGAACGAAACCCCGATGATTTCGACACCCGAATCATATCGTTTTCCAACAATCATCAGCAGAATTACGAACGTCAGGACAAGCAATAACGAAAACAGCTTGCGGCGCATCGCGACAAATCTCCGAACTCTAGTCTTATTGCTATCGTTCTCCATCATCATCTCATCTGTGAACATATAGTCTGCGTCATAATAGGATTTCTGATTTCTTTTTCGGAACAGCATTTGACGCTTACGTTATTGCCAGGCGCCTGACTGACTGGAAAAGATGGTAGGCAGCATCCCCATCAGGGTCAAGCCATTCTCCTAACCACCTGACTCTCAATCCATAACAGAAAATATCCCTCTCCACACTCCTCGACTCAAACGGACGAAGCGGGGGTTGGATTCAAGATTTCGCAATGACGCACTTGCCCTTCTGACAGGCAATATGCGTCACCATCCAAAATCCGGGACTTTAAATTCAATACTGCGGCCAGCGCCTGCAGGGTGAAAATGACCGGGTAAAGTCGCTCTGAATACCAAAGCTGAGCAAAGTAAAGTCCTATGGGCGCTGAGTCAAACCGGGTCCCCTGATGGGTTCGCCTCAACAGCCATGCAGCTCCGCGCCGGACCGCTTCATCCCCGTCATCGATATTCAGCGCAGCGATCGCAAGAGCGGTCTCCTCCACCGTCGATGGGGCCCCGGCGGCACCGCCCCAGCCCCCGTCTTCATTCTGGGAATTCAGGAGCCAAGCCGTCCCTCGCCCGACCAGAACGCCGCGTTCCGGAAGTCGGCCCGGGGTCAGGCGGCTCAACGCCCGAACCACATGGGCCGTGCCGTAGGTAGGATTGGCCTGACGCGGAGCCATTTGATTTCCAAACCATAGCGGAAGCCAGGAGCCAAATGATTAAACAGGATCTCTGAAAACCGGCTCCGTTAATAGTTGCCGGTGCAAATAAATAGGACGGATTCCGTCATAACACCCGGCTGAGGGATACCCCGACCGTGCGGGGCGCCCCATTTTCACCCACATAACCAGAGGGGGCTAACTGATAAGGAAAAGCGATGGGCACGTAGTCCTGATCGAAGAGATTGTTGACCCAGGTCTCCACCCGCCACAGGCGGGTCCCCACCCCCACACGGGTGTTGACGAGCACGTAGTTGTCCTGCGCTTCCGCATTGCTGGCATCATAGTAGTACGATCCTGTTCCCACCCCTTCCAACCGGATAAAGCCGGTGTACCGGGCATACAGAATTTGTGAATACTCGGTGCCGGCATGCCAGGTGAGGTGCGGGGCAAAGGGTAATTCGTTCCCACTGACATCCGTTCCTCCGGACCGGCTGTCCGGGCGGAACTCGGACGTCAAGAAGCCAACCCCGCCGAACAGGGCCAGGCCTGACACCGGCCTGACGCTCAATTCCAGCTCCCCTCCCTCGCTCTGGGCTTTCCCGGCGTTATCAATGAAGAACACGCCCGGCGCGCCTGCCGGGACATCCAACTGCAGGTCATCCCAATCGGTCCTGAATACCGCGGCATTGACCACCACCCGATTCTTGAGCCAGGCCGTCTTCAGGCCGGCCTCATAGGTCAAACTGGTTTCTTCATTAAATTCAGTATGGCCGGGGATGGCCATGGTATTGAAGCCGCCGGCCTTATAGCCTTTGGAGGCCTGTACATACGGCAGCATATCCGGGGTCAGGCGATACCCGAGCGACGCGCGCGGACTGACCTGATTGAAGTCCTGTTCGTCACTCCGGGCGGACTCCGGCATGAAGGCCGGGTTGGCATATTGCCGCAAATCGGCCGAGCGGTGCTCGTAGTCATCACGGAGCCCCAGCCCCAGCTCGAGCCGCTCATCCACCGTGAATACCCCCTGCCCGTAGAGATTGATTCCGGCGTCATTCAGGTCCGCATCGTCATGCTGTTGATAGGCCAGCGGCAACCCGAGCATCGCCACCGCACCTGGCCGGTAATCATTGAAGGCACGCTGCTGATACGTAGAATGATAGGCCATGGTGCCCAGCAGCCAGCGCAGGGTCACCAGGTCGCCCAGCTTAACCGGCGCCGCTTCGGCGGAGGTCAGGCGAAGGTCTTCAATCCACGCCTCCTGATTTTCTGCATTGTCACGCCGGATGAGATCCGCCGGCGTCGCATCCAGGTCGGTCTGATCATGTGAGCGCCACCATTGGAAGGCGGTGATGGATGTGAGATCCACTTCCGCGCCCCGGCGCGTGGCCGTAAACACCGGCTGGGACAAATCCCGTTCGGAGCCGCCCTCATAGTCATGAGCCACATGGTAAGGCCGGGCCCGCAATGAGGCCAGATCGCCCAGCGCATAATCCCCATCGCGATCGGCTTCCCCGCTGACGCTGAGCCGATAACTCCACGGCCCTTCATCCGGCCACAACACCTGGGCACGCCCGAAAAAAGACTCCCGACTGTCCAACTGGTTCCCGGTGACATCATTTTTGGTATACCCGTCACGCGTGGAATAGCCAGCACTCAGGCTACCGGCGGCTTTATGCGGCCCGACCGGCCCCTCCGTTGAAACGCGAGTATCAAAAAAACCGGCATCGCCCCCCGCCAGACTCACGGAGGTCACCGGCTCGCGACCGGGCAGGCGGGGCACCACATTGATCGCGCCGCCCAGCGTATTCCGCCCATAGAGAGCGCCCTGCGGGCCCCGCAGGAATTCGATCCGCTCCACATCCAGGAACTCCTGATTGGCCGTGGCATAGGATAACTGGGGAACCCCGTCAATGATTGTGGTCACCGCGGCCGAGTTCCGCCCCGATCCAATTCCCCGCAAATAAGGGAAGGTCAGGCGCCGGACCGAAAAATCACCCATCGTCAGATTGGGAACATAGCGGGCGGCATCACGTAGATCCTTCACCCCGGCCGACTTCATGTCATCGGCAGACTGAACGGTAACGGCCCCGGGGACCGCCTGAAGCGGCTCGGTCCATTTGCGTGCCGTGACCACGACGGTTTGGACCTCGGTGGTCTGGGCGAAGACATCAGAAGTCATCTCTAAAAATCCCAACCCGACCAGTACACCCGTCACCCAAGTCGCCATCGCTGTTTTTTTCAGTTTCATGGGGATCATCCATTATTCTAATAGTGCTTCAAAATCAAACAGAAATATGGGATCGTGAGGGCCAACATACTGACAAAAGAGAGGCAGACACTATGAAACCAATTTTTGTACTCGCGGGTTTGATCTTGGGCGGCGTGCTGGCCAACCATGGGCTGGCGGCAGACCAGAAGGATTGGCCGCAGTTCCGGGGCGCCGATCAGGACGGGATCTCAAAAGACACCCAATGGAATCCACAAGCCGTATCCAGTGGTGGCAAAATCGCCTGGAAAACCAATGTCGGTGCCGGATATGCCAGCGTGGCTGTATCGGGCGACAGGGTGTTTACGGTGGGCAACAAAGATAATCAGGACACAGTCTATGCCCTGAACCTCAAAGACGGCACCCTCCTCTGGAAATACTCCTATCCCTGCCCCGGCGGTGGCTATCCAGGGCCAAGAGCCACACCCGCCACTGATGGAAAACGGGTTTATACCTTAGGCCGGGAAGGCCAGCTGTTCTGCCTGAACGCGGACACCGGCGCGGTTCAATGGCAGAAAAACCTGCTCACGGAATTTAAGTCCAACAACCTTAAGTGGGGGCTTTCCGCGTCCCCCGTGATCAAGGGCAACCTGCTCCTGCTCAATGCCTGTGAATACGGGATCGCGTTGAATCGCATGACTGGCGAGAAAATCTGGGCCAGTCCGGCAGGAACCGGGGGCTATGCGGCCCCCGTCGTGTACACCTCCGGCAAAACGGAATGCCTGGCCGTGTTTGGGGCAAAAGCCATCTACGGCGTAGAGCTGAATAGCGGTAAAAAACTCTGGTCCAGCGACTGGGAAACCAGTTATGACGTGAATGCGGCGGATCCCATTCCCCTCAATGGCAAACTCTTCATCTCATCAGGTTATGGTAAAGGCGCCAGCGTACTGGATGTAACGGGACCCCAACCGCGGGCCGTCTGGACCAGCAAAATCATGCGTAATCATTTCAGCAGTTGCGTCCTCATTAATGGATTCCTCTACGGAATCGACGGCAATACCGGGAATGGCTCCCTGAAGTGCATTGATTTTGCCACCGGCACCGAAAAATGGGCCCATAACCTCGGCTTTGGCTCTCTGACCGCGGCAGGGGACCGGTTAGTGGTTCTCAACGAAAAAGGCGAGCTGTTCGTCGTCAAGGCCTCCCCCACCGCCTTTGAACAGATTGCGTCAGCAGGCAAGATTCTGGAGAAAACCTGCTGGACCGCGCCGGTCCTCTGTCGCGGCCTGATCTTCTGCCGCAATGATAAAGGGGATCTCGTCGTGCTGGATGTGAGCAAATAGCCTTTTAAAACTATGGGAAACAGGGCTAAGGAATTTTTTCCCGTACTCGCGATCGTGGTCGCGGGGGTCGCCGTTTCCGCCATGCTGCTTGCCTGGTGGCGAGGCAGTACTGGTGATGCCGCCTTGCTGTCGCGACGATTGCCCCTTCCGGGCGAACTCCCCTCCGCCGCCACAGCCACCATACCGGGCGAGACGGTCAACATCGGCGAAAAGTTTGCCACCTTCCCGGGGATTCCCGCCCTCGCCGCAGGCGCCTGGCCCGGCTTTCGCGGTTCCAATCACGACAACATTGCCCCCGTTCAGGAGACGTTGGCCAATACCTGGCCGCCGGGAGGACCACCCGTTTTGTGGACCGTTGACCTGGGAGAGGGCTACGCCGGACCAGCCATTCTGAATGGCCGCGCCTACCTCCTGGATTATGACGCCAGCGAAAATGCCGATTCACTCCGCTGCTTTTCCATGGACGATGGCCGTGAAATCTGGCGACGCTGGTATAAGGTCCACATCAAGCGCAACCACGGCATCTCCCGCACCGTTCCCGCCGTTTCAGATGAAGTCGTCGTGACCATTGGCCCGCGTTGTCACGTCATGTGTGTCGACGCCAAAACAGGAGCGTTCCGCTGGGGGATCGATCTCGAAAAGGATTGGGGCACCACGACCCCCATGTGGTACACGGGTCAATGCCCGCTCCTGACGGATAACCAGGCCATCATCGCGGTCGGAGGTAAAGTCCTATTGATGGGCGTCGATTGCGCCACGGGCAAAATCATCTGGCAGACCCCCAATCCGAAAAACTGGCAGATGTCGCATGCGTCCATTACGCCAATGGAATGGCAGGGAAAGAAAATGTATGTGTACGCGGCGATCGGGGGGATCATCGGGGTGTCCGCCGAGAAGGGCGAGGAAGGAAAAATCCTCTGGCAAACTGACGAATGGAAATTTCAAGTCGTAGCCCCTAGTCCGGTGCCTCTGGAGAACGGTCGCTTTATGGTCACCGCCGGTTACGGGGCCGGTAGCGCCCTGTTCCGGCTGACCCAGGAGGCCGGGTCAATGGGAGCCATCCTGGAACGTCGGCTTGAGAAAACAGAGTTTGCCTGCGAGCAGCACACCCCCATCTATTACCAGGGCTTCCTATATTCGATCCTCCCGGCCGATGCCGGCGGGTTCCGGAAACAGGCCGTCTGCATGGCTCCCGACGGAACGGTCCAGTGGAAAAGCGGCTCCACAGAACGGTTCGGCCTGGGCCCGTTCATGATCGCGGACGGGAAACTGCTGCTGCTTGAGGATAACGGTCTGTTGACCATGATCGAGGCCTCGCCAAAAGGATATGTCAAACTCGCACAGGCCAAAGTTCTGGAGGGAAAGGAAGCCTGGGCACCCATGGCTCTGGCGGGGGGACGTCTGCTGGTCAGGGACTATAGCCAGATGAGGTGTTTGGATCTGCGGGGGATAGATTCTTTCAAGACGAACAATACCCCTCACCTCAGTCCTCTCCCCCAAGGGGAGAGGAAGCAGACCATCATTGCTCCAACAGGAATTCCCTCTCCCCTTCTTGTCCGCCGTAGCCTTGGCGCAGGAGGAGAGGGAGAGGGTCAGGGTGAGGGGATTCAATGGATCAAGCCGTCCCTCTCCAATCTCACCGCTCTGGCCGTGGATCGCGCTGACCGGATCATCGCCGGCTCCATGACGGCCATGGAAATCCTGGACCCCAAAGGAACGTCTCTGGCCCGCATCGCGCTCAATGAACCCGTCCGCTGCCTGGCGACCTCGGCCCAGGGCGATATCTTTGCCGGCCTCAATGATCATGTGGAAGTCTTTGATTCGAAGGGTGTTCGCAAAGCCGTCTGGAAAAGTCCCGCCCCTAACGCCATGCTCACCTCGATCGCCGCCTCATTGTCTCATGTTTTTGTCGCCGACTGCGCCAATCGGATGGTCTGGCGCTTCACGCTGGCCGGCGAACCCGCCGGGCGGATCGGGCAGAAGGATCAAGCTCAGCGCAAGGAAGGCTTCGTGGTTCCCAGCGCCTTCTTCGATCTGGCGGTGGCGGCCGATGAGTCGCTCTGGGTGGTCAACCCCGGCTTGCACCGGCTGGAGCATTTCACCGCCGAAGGCCAATTCATTGAGGCCTGGGGAAATTATTCGATGGAGGCCTCCGGCTTTTGCGGCTGCTGCAACCCCTCCAATATGGCACTGACCCCTGCGGGCGAATTCATTACCAGCGAAAAACATATTGTCAGGGTCAAGCAATATGACGCCAAGGGACGATTGAAAGACGTGATTTCAGGCCAGGAAGATTGGCCTGAGAACGCCGTGGGCCTCGATCTTGCAGTAGACAGCACCGGACGAATTCTCGTGCTCGACCCCACCGCAGATGTAATAAGAGTGTACATAAAGAAATGAAAGCAGCCCTTCAAAGTCGCCGTGAATTTATCCGCAACCTGATGCGTGGGGCCATGCTGGTGGCCTTGGCCTCGTTGGGCGGCGGCGTTCTTTTGCGTAAACGCTGCACCAAGACGAGCAGTTGCGCCGGCTGTCCGGAGTTTCCCACTTGCGAGGACCCTACCGCCTCATCGTTCCGCCCGCCTGCCCCGCAACGCACGGTCTGGCAACTGGATCCGGCTAAATGCATCCAATGCGGACAATGTGCCACCCACTGCGTCCTCCCGCTCTCCGCCGTCAAATGCGTGCACCGCTTTGAAATGTGCGGTTACTGCAAACTCTGTTTCGGTTTCTTTCTGCCCGGTGCCGCCAGCCTGACCAGTGCCGCCGAAAACCAGGTCTGCCCCACCGCCGCCATCAAACGCACCTTTATCGAGGAGCCTTATTTTGAATACACCATCGATGAGCCGCAATGCATCGGATGCGGGCGTTGCGTGAAAGGGTGTGGTGCCTTTGGAAACGGTTCACTCGTCCTGCAGGTGCGCCATGATCGCTGCCTCAACTGCAACGACTGCGCCATCGCCCGGGACTGCCCGGCCGGAGCCTTCAGCCGGGTTCCTGCCAATCAGCCCTACCTCTTTAAGCCTAAGGGGCCGACCCCATCACGGGAATCCACCGGTTCAAACCATTCCGGCACCTGGGTCAACCGAGGATAATCGCTCCACCATGAAGAATATTGTACAGAAGCTCACGAAGGATACCGATCCACTCCGCCTTTGGCGGACGCCCCAATACCCCTTCGCGATCTTTGCGGGCTTCTGTTCAATACTCTTACTCCTTTCGACACTGACAACTGAAGCCGACAACCGTTTCCCCAAGCCCCAGTTCGAGAGCGGCTATTCGATGCCAACCGCCTCTGCTCCCGCAGCCCGGTCCCTCGCCCTTGAAGGACTCGATGTGGCGGTTTTGTTTGGAACCCTGTCACTGGCCGCCTGGCTGGTGCTAAAAAAACGCTCGCGCCGGGGCGTCGTTCTTCTCACCCTGTTCTCGCTGCTCTATTTTGGATTCTTCCGAAAAGGCTGCGTCTGCCCGGTCGGCTCCATCCAAAACGTGGTAACCTGGCTATTCGACAGCCAGGCAGCCCTGTCCCTCAGCGTCACCGCCTTCTTTCTTCTCCCATTGATCTTTGCGCTGTTATTCGGCCGGGTCTTCTGTGCCGCCGTCTGTCCCCTGGGCACCATTCAGGATGTTGTCATACTGTCCCCCAAAAAAGTCCCGCCTGTCCTGGCCCAGATTCTGGGCTTTACCCCCTACCTTTATCTCGGGCTCGGAATCTTATTTGCCGCCACAGGGTCAGCCTATGTCATCTGCCGGCTTGACCCGTTTATCCCGATATTCCGGCTCAGCGGTGAGCTCCCCATGATGATCGCCGGCATCGTATTCCTGCTGATCGGCACTGTGATCGCACGGCCCTACTGCCGTTTTTTATGCCCCTACGGTGTCTTACTCAACTGGATGTCACGGCTGTCAAAATATCACGCCACGGTCACGCCCACTGACTGCATCAAATGCCGGCTTTGCGAGCCGGCCTGCCCCTTTGATGCGATTGAGTACCCCCGAGCCACCCCGCCTCCCGAAGCGCGGGCCGTCGGCTTACGTCGTTTGGCCCTGATGCTATTCCTGCTTCCAGTCCTGATTGGTGTATCCGGCTGGTCCGTCTCACGGGTTGCGCCGCTGTTGGCGCGCCAGAACCCCACGGTCCGATTATCCGAAACCCTGCGGCTCAATCAGCTACACCCACCGGCCAATCCGAGCCCGGAAGTCACAGCCTTTTCCGGAAGTGGCGTCAGACCGGAAGATCTCGCCCAACAAGCGGCGGCGATCCAAGTCCAGTTCCGGACCGGCAGCTGGATGTTGGGCGGCTTTCTGGGCGCCATCCTTGGCTTCCGCCTGATTGGATCGTCCCTCAAGCGACGCCGCGAGATCTATGCGCCCAACCGAGGCACCTGCCTGAGCTGTGCCCGCTGCTATTTGTCATGTCCGGAAGAGCATCAGAGGCAATTGCATCTTAAGGAAAGCGGGCCCCCATGATGGATCATACGAATACCATGATCACCTCATCGCGGCTTATCTACCGCCTCTGCTACACACTGGCGATCATCGCCTGCGCCTTCTCCCTCATCGTGGGGATGCTGATGGCGGCCAACCTGCTTACCATTCGCACGGCCTCCCCGCTCACTCTGCGAGAGTTGACACAATTGCAAGTGTCCCTGAAAGCCAATCCTGCGGATGACGCCGTAAAGGACAAAATCAGGGATCTGGATGTCGTGGCGCGGAGTTTTTATTTTAGCGGACTGAGTTCGCTCCGGTCTGGCTCCCTCCTGCTTCTTGGCGGGGTGGTGGTGGCGTTGATTAATCTGAAAGCGATCGTTCATCTCCGGCGCCGCCAACCTGACCCCCGGGATTTCCCGACCCTTCCGGATTCATTTGAATCCGCTGCTACCGCCCGTTGGGCGACGGGAGGATTGGCAGTCGCGCTGGTCGTAGGGGCGCTGATCCTGGGTCAGCGGCTCGGCGAACAGAGACGGCCAGCGGGGCCGCTGGCCCTCCCGCCTACCGAGGGGAGTCCACGCCCGAGCGCCGGGGTCCTTCCAAAAGAGTTGGATCGATTTGAAGCCGAGGCCGCCACCCACTGGCCCGGGTTCCGAGGCCGGTCGGGCAGCGGCGTCTCGCTCGCCACTAATTTCCCGATCACCTGGGACGGCCCCTCTGGCAGTCATATTCGCTGGAAGGCGCCTACCCCGCTCCCGGGCATGAGTTCACCCGTCGTCTGGGGAAATAAAATATTCCTGACCGGCGCCTCTGCGGAACAGCGGGACGTCTTCTGTTATGACCTCGCCACCGGCACCCTCCTCTGGCAAATGGGGGCCTCCCCCACCTCGGGTGTGGCAAAAGCCGCTCCTCAAGTAAATCAGGATACCGGGTATGCGGCTTCCACGCCCGTAACTGATGGCGTTTTCGTCTACTCCATCTTCGCCAACGGGGAGGTGGCCGCTATCGATCATTGCTCCGGATTGAGATGGACGACCGATCTGGGCCTTCCCATCAACCGCTATGGCTATGCCTCGTCTCTCGCCTTTTACAACAACCTGGTTCTCATCCAATACGATAACGAAACCGATAAGGGTGGCGTTTCGAACTTGATCGCGCTGGAGGCGGCCACAGGAAAACGCAGATGGGCCATTGCCCGCCCGGTCGCCGACGCCTGGCCGTCTCCTGTTCTGGTGACAACTCCAAACGGCCCGCAGTTAGTCACGGCCGCCAATGAATGGATTATCGCCTACCATCCTGAGTCGGGCGCGGAACTCTGGCGGGTAAAGGTGAGCGGCACCGACTCCTCATCCTCCCCTATCTTTGCCGGGGGGCTGGTGCTGGCCTCAGTCGCGGGCGACAAAATTTATGCCATACGGCCCGACGGCCATGGCGACGTCACCGCCACCCATGTTGCCTGGCAGTCGGAGTCGGGCGTCAGTGATGTGGCCTCACCCGTCAGCGACGGCGAGTTGGCTTATTTTGTGAATGCCAGCGGCGGCCTCTTCTGTCTCGAGGTGGCGACAGGCAAACTGGTGTGGGAGCACAGTCTGGATGGAGAATTCTACGGCTCGCCCGGCCTCGCCGGCAATCATCTCTATCTGGTCGCCCGCAGCGGGCAGGTCTTCATCCTTAAGGCCGGACGCCAGTATGAAGAACTTGGCCGGGCCAATCTCGGCGAGCCCAGCGATGGCTCACCCGTCTTTATCAACGGCACCATTCTCATTCGAGGCCTCAAACATCTTTTCTGCATCGGAGGGGCATGAAAAATAACCTCGACTCGGATCTCTCAATCGTTGACACGATTGTGACCGAATGCGGGCGCACGCCGGATAGCGTCATTCCGATCCTGCAGAAACTTCAGGCGCACTATCGCTATCTGCCGGAAGCGGCCTTGCACCGGGTCTGCGAACTCACCGAGATCACGCCGGCGTCCATCGCCGGCGTCTCCACCTTCTACTCCCAGTTCCGGCATAAACCGGTAGGGCGGCATATCATCAGCATCTGCCACGGGACGGCGTGTCACGTCAAAGGCGCCGACCATATCCACGACGCCCTGACCCGGCATCTGGGCATCGAGGGGGGCGCAGACACCGACCCGGCCGGCCTCTTCACGCTGGAACGGGTGGCCTGTCTCGGCTGTTGCACGCTGGCGCCGGTCATTAAAATCGATCAGGTCACCTATGGACACCTGACCCCCGAGACCGTGCCCCGCGCCGTTGAGGACTTTCTTGAGCTTGAGCAGCGCGAGGTCGTGCCGCGACACTACGACCCCTCACACGTCAGTTCCCCAGGGCTGACCGAAATCCGGATAGGCGTAGGCTCTTGCTGCGTGGCCGGCGGCAGTCAGGCCGTGCGGCAGGAACTCGAGGATGAAGTCAGGAAACTGGGGGCAGCGGCCGTCATCAAGCCGGTTGGCTGCGTAGGCATGTGCCACCAAACCCCGCTGGTCGAAATAGTGTCGGCCAAAGGAGAACCGGTCACCTACGCCAAAGTCCGCCCGGAAGACGCCGCCCAGCTGGTACGCCGGCACTTCAAACCCCAGGGTCTGGCCCGTCGCCTGCGCAGCGGCGTGACCCGCCTCATGGAACAGTTGCTCACGGATGAAGTCTGGGAGCCGGTCAACCGGTATGCATTGGATGTCAGGGATGCGCCCGTCTGCTCCTTCCTGGGGAAACAGAGGCGTATTGCAACGGAGTGGTGCGGCGATATCGACCCCTTGGATCTGGATGAATACTGCACCCACGACGGCATGACGGCGTTTACCACCTGCCTGAAACAGGAAAGGCCTGCCGACATCATTCATACGGTCTCCCAATCAGGTTTACGCGGGCGGGGCGGGGCCGGTTACCCCACCGGCGCAAAGTGGGCGCTGGTTCGCAAGGCCGCCGGCGCACCGAAATACATCATCTGCAATGGGGACGAGGGAGACCCCGGTGCCTTCATGGACCGGATGCTTCTGGAGTCATTTCCCTACCGGGTCCTGGAGGGAATGATGATCGCGGCTTATGCCGTCGGCGCCAGCGAAGGCATTCTCTACATTCGCGCGGAATATCCCCTGGCGATCCAGCGGATCCGGGAAGCACTGGCCCGGCTCCAGGCCCGCGGGTGGCTCGGCCCCGAGATCTTGGGAGGCAAGTACAGCCTGTCCCTACGGATCGTCGAAGGGGCCGGTGCGTTTGTGAGCGGTGAAGAAACGGCGCTCCTGGCCTCCATCGAAGGACAACGGGCCATGCCCCGGTACCGCCCGCCCTACCCGGCCGAGCGGGGGCTGCGGGATTGCCCCACCGCCATTAACAATGTGGAGACCCTGGCCATGATCCCCTGGATCCTGCGCCATGGCGCCGCCCGGTTTGCCGCCCTGGGAACGGCGACCAGCAAGGGAACCAAGGTGTTTTCGCTGACGGGTAAAGTCCGGCGCGGCGGCTTGATTGAAGTCCCCATGGGGATCACCTTGCGCGAAATCGTCGAGGAGATCGGCGGGGGCGCGGCAAATGGCAAACCTTTCAAGGCGGTTCAGATCGGCGGCCCTTCCGGGGGCTGCCTTCCCGCCTCCTGTGGCGAGACGCGCGTGGATTACGAAGCGCTGGCCGCAGCCGGCGGCATCATGGGCTCCGGGGGACTGGTGGTTCTGGATGACACCGACTGCATGGTGGACCTGGCTCGCTATTTCATGGCATTTACGCAACAGGAATCCTGCGGCAAATGCACCCCCTGTCGAGTCGGCACCAAGCGCATGCTGGAAATTCTGGAGCGCCTCTGTGCCGGACGCGGCCAGGCGGGGGACCTTGAGCGCCTTGACGCGCTCGCCCAAACCACCCGCTCAGGAAGCTTGTGCGGCCTGGGACGCACAGCACCCAATCCGGTATTATCCACCCTCCGTCATTTCCGTGCCGAGTATGACGCCCATCTGGCCGGGCGCTGCCCCGCCCTGAAATGCCAGGCTTTGATTGCGTACCGGATCAATGAGAAGTGCATCGGTTGCACCAAGTGCGCCCAGGCCTGTCCGGCCGGGGCCATTGACCTGACCCCCTATCAACCCCATACGATCCAG
Organism: bacterium; assembly: GCA_037128595.1. Classification (NCBI taxonomy): domain Bacteria; species bacterium. Next base: position 26,341 of record JBAXWB010000012.1, on the reverse strand, counting down.
CAGGACAAATGTACCCGGTGCGATAGCTGCCGGCAGGTCTGCCCGACCGAGGCGGTCTGGATTGGGGATAATATATGCTGAAATTAAAAATCAACGGGACAGATATCACGGTCGAACCGGGCACCACGGTGCTTGAGGCGGCCCAAGCCGCAGGGATCCTCATCCCCTCCCTCTGTTATCTGAAGGGCGTGCCGCACTTCACCTCATGCATGATCTGCGTCGTTCAGGACCAGACCTCCGGCCGCCTGATCCCCGCCTGTAGTGCCCTCGCTACCGAAAGTATGGTGATCGAAACAGATACGCCCGCCGTCCGCCAGGCCAGAATCAGCTCCTTGAATTTACTCATGAGCGAACATGCGGGAGAGTGCGAGGCCCCCTGCACAACGACCTGTCCCGCCCACCTGAATATCCCGCTCATGATCCGCCAGATCGCGGCCGGGAACCTCGACGACGCACTGGCCACCCTTTACGGGGCCATTGCCCTGCCCGCCGTACTGGGCCGGATCTGCCCGGCCCCCTGCGAGAACGCCTGCCGGCGCGGCCGCCTCGATGCCCCTCTCTCAATCTGCCTACTGGAACGCTTTGCGGCCGATACGGCACTGGCCGAGCAACGCCCCCCAGAATCAACTCCCATGGAGGGCGCCGCTCTGTCGGCGCCTGCGCACCGCGTGGCCATTGTGGGTTCAGGCCCGGCCGGCCTGGCCACCGCCTTCCATCTCGCCCGGTCCGGGTATGCCTGCACCGTCTTTGATGAGCACGCTGAGGCGGGAGGCCAACTCCGGTATGGCGTGTCACGCGAGACGCTTCCCGCCTCCGTATTGGATCGCGAAATTGAACGTATCCAGCGGACCGGCGTCACGTTCCGCCTCAATACCCGTATCGGCCTGACAATCACGTTGCAGGATTTGAAATCTGGCTTTGATGCCATCGTCCTGGCGATCGGGAAAACCCCGGCTGATAGCCTTGCTGCCTGGGGCGTCGAAACCCATAGCCGGGGGATCAAGGTTAACGAACACTCGCTCCAAACCTCGGACGAGCGGATATTTGCAGGTGGCGAAGCCATTCAACCGGGGCCTCTGGCGGTCCGGGCGGTCGCCCATGGCAAACGTCTGGCCGTGGCCATCGATCAGTTCCTCAGGGGACTCCGCGTGACGGGTCCCGGCCGGCGCTTCGAGTCACGGCTGGGCAAGATCACGGAGAATGAAAGCCGGGAGCTCCTGAAAGACGCCTCACCGGCCGCACGCCGCACGCCTGGCGCCGGCTCGGGCTTCTCACAGGAGGAAGCGATCCGGGAAAGTGGACGCTGTATGCATTGTGACTGCCGCAAGGCGGAGGGCTGCAAACTGCGGGACACGATGGAGTTCTATATGACGGGCCCCATGCATATCCCGGCTGAGGGCAGAACGCCGCTGGCCAGGAATATCACCCATCCCCGCGTGATTTTCGAGCCTGGGAAATGCATCAAATGCGGCATCTGCATACGACTCACCACCCGGGCAGGCGAGCGCCCCGGCCTGACCTTCCTGAACCGGGGGTTTGATGCCGTGGTGGGGGCCCCCTTTGGCGAATCACTGGAGGCGGCATTAGGTCAATCCGCGAGTCACTGCGTCACGACCTGTCCGACCGGTGCCCTCGCGTGGAAGAATACTCCCACATTTATTTCTTAATTGTGTCGAGAATGAGTGCCCCTGCCTTTGTAAGTGGGCACACTGTAATCTTAGGATCCACGGGATACACATGTTGCCCAGAATGAACAATCCACAAATGGTCGAGGCCCAGGGATTCGATAGCACTCCGCATGGATCGGGTTACTTCCGGGGCCTCTGAATATTTGACCTCTACACCGTAGCGCCGACCGCCATGTATAAAAAACAGGTCCAGTTCGCCGCCGCTATAAGTCCCCCAGAAATAGGCGACCGCCGGATGGATCACCTCAAAAAGTTGCTCCACGACAAAGCCTTCCCAGGAGGCCCCCAGACGCGGATGGCCTGATAGCGAATGAAAATCGGTCAACGACAAAAGACTATGAAGCAGCCCCGTATCCCGAAGATATATTTTCGGGGCTTTGACCTGGCGTTTCCCGATATTTTCATACCACGGTTGCAGTTGCCTGATCATGTAGGTTTCCGTGAGGATATCCAGGTAGGAACGGATAGTCTTATCACTCAATCCCATGGAACGGGCTAACTCAGACGCATTCCAAACCTGGCCATGATAATACGCCAGCATAGTCCAGAAGCGCCGCATCGTCACAGCGGGAATCGTGATGCCGAGCTGAGGCAAATCTCGTTCCAGAAAGGTTCGGATAAGCCCTTCACGCCAAGCGAGGCTATCCTCATTGTTAGCAGCAAGAAACGAGCGTGGAAACCCCCCCCTCACCCACAAATCCCGCCATGGCCGCCCGCTGATTTCCGCAAGCGAAAAGCCGGTCATATCCACGAACTCCACCCGGCCGGCAAGGGTTTCCGATACCCCTTTTACGATGTGAGGGGTCGCGCTTCCCAGAATCAGGAAACAGGCGGGATTCAACTGACGATCCGCCAGGACGCGCAAAACGGAGAATAGCTCCGGCTTGATTTGAATTTCATCAATAACAACTAATCCCTTCAGGCTACCCAGGCTCATCTCTGGATTCTGCAAACGCTGACAGTCCTGGGGGGACTCAAGATCAAAAAAGGTGGTTGTATGGTGATTGGCTATCTGGCGTGCAAGGGTCGTTTTTCCGCATTGCCGCGGGCCCAGCAGTGCCACGACCGGCGCCCGCTTCATCGCCTGCTCCACGCGCGACAAATACTCTTTTCTGATGATCATGCGATTAAGCATATACTTGATTATTAGGAGATTCAATCCGAATAATCAATATCTTTGAGCAGGAAGGACGGGGCCAGACCGTGAATTACCACTTTTATGAAAGATGAGAGGGCTCCCTGATGATCTGCGCGAGCCGCATCTACGTATTGGGCTGAATATGAGTTTCGAGCGTTTGCGCGACTTGCTTACAGCCTGTGAACTCATTCCGCAGCGAAAGAGTCCGACGTCTTTTACTCGCTCGCTTTGGCCACAAGGTGGGTGCCGGAGAACACCAACCCGGGGTTGCACCCCGGGCTTAGGAATGGCACCCGCTTCGGGGTGCGGGAGCCATCAACAAACAATACAATGGAATGGAATGCAAACAACAGCGTCGTCCGTCTTGAATTCGATTTCAGTCAATGTTAACACGGTTTAGCATGATTGCAGGCATTCATTCCTCCAGGCACGGTTCCTCGCCTGGAAGGCTTCTTGAAAGATCAGGCCGGTGCCTGTAGACTGGCGCCATGGAGACCAAACCCACAGTCACACCGCGCGATGCGCAGGAGGACGCCACTGAGCTCATTCAGATCATGGGCCAATCCCTGAACATGGCGCTGCTTTACGGGGTTGCCCATAAGGTTACGCGCTCCTCCCTGGAAATCAGCTTTACCGTCATCAGTAAATTTATCGAATTCCATGAGCACATCCACTTCAGTGTCGCTGACGGCGCGTTGCTCATTAACGGGGAATCCACCTCCGACAGTCCACTGGCAACCAGCTTCGCGACCCGACTGACAGGCCTGAACCTGTTCAGCTTCACCATTGGAGCCGGGTTCTCCATGGATGAATGCGTTTCGCTCTTCTCCCTGCTGCTTACGCCTCCCTCCAAATTGGACCCGACCAAAACGGCGGCGGAACTGATGGAAGGGCTCGGGCTCAAACATATTGAAACCAAGTCCTTTTCCTATCGCCGCGTTTCTGAAGATGAGCCGGAAACGCCCACCGCCGAAGCCAGTCCGGAGCCAGCCGCCATCGAGACGGCTTCAGCTCAACCCGATCTCGATAATATCATGGCGTTCCTGAAGGAGGATGCCCTGGCTGACCCCACCCGTTCTGCCGAGGATATACGGCATCTGGCTGCTGACACCGAAAAACTGGCGGAACTGATTCTTCGCGCGGTCGAAATCCGCTCCAGCATGGCCAACCTTGCCGAGGGGGAATCCCTCACGGATCTGATTGTGGGCTGCATCCAGAAGGTGGTCCAGCCGATTCTCAAAGACCCCGACGCCAAGACCCAAAAAGGCCGCAAGCACATCAAACATTCCCTACTGATGCTTGAGAAGGCCCTGTTGGAGCGCTTGAGAAGCCTGGCGGGCGACCAGGCCGCCCATGCTACCGAAGCCATCATGGATGATCTCGTGGAAGAGCTCGATATGGATGCGATTGCGAGCAAATACATGAAAAGCCGGCGCCTCGCCGAAAAAGACAGCCAGAAAATTTCCCGCCTGATCGACCGTGCGGCGGACGACCCGGCCCAACTCGAGGAACTGCGGGATCGTCTGGTGGATCAAGGGCTCACCCCGGCGGGCTGGCAGGAACTCACGGTTAAACTGGCCCCTCCCCCCTCCGGCCCGGGCCCGGGCGGCACAGGCGCGGGCGGTGCCACCAGCGACGGCGTCAACGAAATCAAGGTACTGACCCTCCTGCTGGCCCGGATCGGGGAAACGATCCATCACCCCCCCGCCACCGGGGCTTCCGCAGCCGTCCAGACCCTCATCAGCGAAACCGGGCAGCACCTTTCCGCACTCGCGGATATCACCGACAAGAAAATACAGACCCTGCAAACCCTGCTTACGGACGAAGAAAGAAATCCCGTCCTGCCCCGGAAAGAGCTGATCGAAATTCTAGCCGAAATTGCCCAGGAAATTATGCAGCCCCTGACGATCATTACCGGAACCACGGCGATGCTCCGGAGCCTCCGGGCTGGCCCGCTAAGCGACGCCCAGGGTGAATTACTGAGCATGATCGCGGAAAGCGGGGAGCGCATGATTATCCTGGTTTCACATCTGATGGACCTGGCCGGCACGCCTGAGTCAAAACAGCCCGATCAGGCCATTCTGGACGCGGCCTATCAAAAATCCCCACCGTCTTGACAGCAGCTGAAACTGGGATTAATGTCCTGACTGAAGGTACGTTATGGCACAAAAAGATACCGTTGAATTAATATGCAATGTGGGCGAGTTGACCAGCCTGTTCGAAAGTCAGGCGGGGCTTACCGGCTTTTTGCAGAAAGTGGTCAGCTTGGTCGCCTACCATATGAAGGCCGCGGCCTGCTCCGTGTATCTGTATGATGAGGACAGCCGTGAACTGATCCTGACCGCCAACCAGGGGCTCAACCCGGACTTTATTGGCAAGCTTCGATTCAAGTTGGGTGAAGGCATCACCGGCCTGGCCATGCAGGAATTGCGAGCCATCCGGGAGGGACGGGTCAGCCAGAATCCCGCCTTCAAGTTCATCCCCAATCTCCATGAGGAACAATACCAGGCCTTTCTGGCGGTCCCGATTCTTCACGGCAACCGGAAAGTCGGCGTCCTCGTCGTCCAGGATCCCCAGCCGAATTATTTCACCGACAACGATGTGAAAGCCTTCCGGGCGATTGCCGCCCAGCTGGCCAGCACGATCGAAAATGCCAAAATGCTCATGAGCTTGCATGAGCAGAAACGAGGTACTAAGCCCAGCCAGGAAACGACCGGCATTAAACCCGGCACCCAGCGCTTTGTCCATGGTGCGTCCGCCTGCGAAGGGATTGCCATCGGACATGCCCTGCGCTTGTCCGGCACCGATTATGAATGGGAACCGGCATTGAGCGAACCGGCGGTCCCCCTGACCGAAGCGGATTTCCTCCGGGCGATCCGGCAGACAGAAGAACAGCTGGCCCAACTGCAGCGCCAGCTCAGTGAGCGTATGGCCGATATCGCTTCGCTCATCTTTGATGCGCACATCCTGATCCTGAAGGATGACGAATTTTCCGGGGTCATGCTCAAGAACATCCGCCAGGGGACCCCGCCCGAACAAGCCATCCGTGAAGTGGTTGACACCTATCTCAAACTATTCGCCAACAGCACCAGTCTTTCCCTTCAGGAAAAGGTGCATGACGTCAGGGACGTCAGCCTCCGGTTGATGTCCAATCTGCGGTTGCGCACGGCCGCACCCGTGGATTATCGCGGCCAGATTGTGTTGGCGGAAAACCTATTGCCCTCCGACCTGCTCAAGCTGTCCGCCCAGCGCGCGGAAGGCATCATCCTGATCGGGGGGGGCGTCACCGCTCACGTCTCGGTGTTGGCCCGAACCCTCCGCATCCCCATGGTGATCCTCAAGGAACCACCGCTGGCAGAGTCGGAACGGGGCGCCAAAACCATGATTATCCTCGATGCCGATCAGGGTAATCTCATGATCAACCCGTCACCCGATGTCCTCGAGCACTATCATTCGATCCTGGAAAGCCGCAAGGATACGGCTACGGAATTGCCCACGCAACCCACGACCTCGACCCGCGACGGCCGCCGCATCCGCTTGATGGCCAACATCAATCTGCTCAGTGAACTGCCGGCCGCCCAGCGCATGAAGGCGGAGGGGATCGGCCTCTATCGAAGCGAATTCCCCTTTATCGTACGGAATGACGTCCCCACCGAGGAAGAACAATACCGGGTTTACCGCCGCATTATTGAATCCATGCCCGAACAGGAGGTCATCCTGCGCACCCTGGATGTCGGGGGTGACAAGTTGTTGACCTACTATCCCGGCGCCCCTGAAGCCAACCCCTGCCTCGGCTTGCGCGCCATCCGCTTTTCCCTCCGGAACAAGGATATGTTCATGCAACAGCTGCGCGCCATGCTGCATGCCGGCGCCGACCGTCCCCTGAATATCATGTTCCCCCTGATTGCCTCGCTGGATGATTTCCGGACGGCCCGCGCCATTACCGAGGAATGCATTCAACTGCTGAAATCCGAAAACACCCCGTGCAACGACCACCCCCGGCTCGGGGTGATGATTGAGGTTCCCTCGGCCGTCGAACTGGCCGGGGATCTCGCCCGCGAATCCGATTTTCTCTGCATCGGCAGTAATGACCTGATCCAGTACACGCTCGCCGTGGACCGGACCAATGAACGCATTGCCGACCTTTATGTCTCCCACCACCCGGCCGTGTTGCGCTCAATCATGCGGGTGATCAACGGAGCCCGTGCCCATGGCAAACCGGTCTCGCTCTGCGGGGACATGGCCACCGACCAGAATGTTCTCCCGGTCCTGATCGGGCTCGGGCTGAGGACGTTCAGCATGGATCCCCGCCGGATCCCCGCCATGCAGGCCTTCATCAGCAAGCTCTGCTTTACCGACGCCTGCCTGCTGGCCGATGAGGTCATGGAAATGGGCAGTTTGAAGGCCGTCGAAGACCGGCTTGGCCTTACCAAAGTGACCCAGAAGCCCCCGCCCCCCGGCGACCCCCCCACCCCGGTCCCCACAGCTTAGGACGCCCTATTAACTAACAACACAACCAAGGAAAACGCTCATGAAAAGAACCCTGATCACATGGACCTCCATTCTGGCTGTTGCAATATCAAGTTGCGCGTTTGCCGCCGACGACGCCAAGGGAGGATTGAAGTACTCGATTACCGTCAGCAAATTTGAGAATAGAGCCGGCTGGTCCGGCCAATGGGATATCGGGGACGCCTGGGGGTCCGTCATGACGGACGCCCTGCAGGGCTCCGGCAAGTTTATCGTACTGGGCGAGAAAGACATGCGCGGGGAAGCCATGCTGGAACAGGATCTTGCCGCATCAGGGCGTACTGCGGGCGGCAAAATGGCCCCCAAAACCGGTCAGATGACCCCGGCCCAATTGTTGGTTAAAGGCGAAATCACCCACGTCCAAAGTTCCACATCCGGCGGGGGCGGCGGCTTTAACTTTAAAGGCATCCATCTCGGGGGCGACGCAGACACGGCCGAAATTAACGTCACGATTTACATCGTGGATTCTCAAACAGGACAGGTGAAGGCCTCCACCAAGGTGGTGGGCAAGGCCGGCCGTAAGGGACTGGGGATCGGGTATTCAGGCTCGGAACTCGGCGGGCTGACCGGTGCCTTTGATGGCTTCAAGAAGGATAATGTCGGCAAGGCCTGTGAGGATGCGGTCGGTCAGGCCGTCGAGTTCCTGATCAAACAGCTCGATAAGATTCCCTGGACCGGCTCCGTGGTCTCGGCCAACAAGGGCAAAATCATCATCAACCGGGGCTCCCGCGAAGGGGTCGCCGTGGGTCAGGCCTTCACGGTCGGCACGCTTGAAGTGACCACCGATCCGGACAGTGGTGAAGTGCTGGACAGCTCCGTTACCAAGGTGGCCTCCATTAAAGCCGCCACGGTCAAAGAGAAGATTTCAATCTGCGAAGCCGTTGGCGATGGCAGTAAGATTGAAAAAGGCATGGGCATTCAGCCCGCCGAGTAACTGGCCCCATGCGGATGGTGATGCTTCAGGCTATGCGGCTTTTCAAGCCCATGCCTGAGCATCAGGTCCTCATCACCTAGAATCACGGACGTGAGGCCGGCCACCACCACCCGGCCGTGATCCATCACCATCACCCGCGGACAGATTTCAACAACCAGTTCGAGATCGTGGGTGGCAATCATCCGGGTATGCTCAAACGTCTTTAACCATTCAATCAGACGACGACGCCCGCGGGGATCCAGATTCGAGGAGGGCTCATCCATGACCAGCACCTCCGGCAACCCGGCCAGTGCCGTGGCAATCGCCACCGCCCGCTTCTCACCGGCCGACAATTTATACGGGGGACGTTCCCGTAAATGAGCCATTCCCACCCGCTCCAACGCCCCCATGGCCTGCCGCTCCGCTTCCTGGGGCGACAGCCCCAGATTCAGTGGCCCGAAAGCCACGTCCTCGAGCACCGTCGGCATGAATAACTGATCATCAGGATCCTGAAACACCATCCCGACGGAGCGGCGGATCACTTTTGCGGATTCCCGTGTCAGCACCTGTTCCCCCACCCGGACCTCGCCGGAGGTGGGCATCAGATAGCCATTCAGGTGCTGGAGCAGGGTTGATTTTCCGGCCCCGTTCCCCCCGATGATCGCCACACATTCCCCCTGCGCAATGGAAAGCGACACCCCTTTCAGCGCCTCCGTTCCATCGGGATAAGTATAGACCAGATCTGTGATTTCAACCTGACTCGGCTTCATCCTGCACCCCCCGTAATCCAATGCCCAAATAGCACCGGCACATTCCACACCCTTACACTCACGAAAAAAGCAAGCCAGCCCAGAACAAAGCTGGTTTCGGCCCAGCCCCAACAGGCTTGCCGCAGGACGTGGACATTCCCCTCAAACCCGCGGGCCGCCATGGCGCGGTAGATCCGCTGAGCCCGGTCCATGGCGCGCAGCAGGAGCTGGCCAACCAGAATGGCATAGGTCCTCACCCCGGGCGCCCGCCCACCTGCGGAACGCATCGCCACCCCGCGCACCATCCGGCCGCCCTCATCCCCGATCACAAAGAAATACCGGTACAGGAACAGCAACTGGACGACAAAGACGCGGGGCAGCCCCAGCCGCTCACCCCCGGCACATAGCCGATGAATCCCCGTACAGGCGACCAGAATAATGGCGGCACTGACCGTCAGGCCAAACCGCACCAGAATGGAACTGAACGACAGCCAGCCGCCCGTCAGCGGATAAGGGCCGATCATTGCCAGCACCTGACGATCCAGCCAGGGGTTACACATTCCCACAAAGATGGCAAAGGGCGCGGCGATCGCCACCTTCCTGACGAGATAGCGCAGCGAGAGCCTGCCCAGCACCAGCAGGGTGGCAGGATAAAGGAACAGCGGCATCAGGGCGGCCACCTCATACCGGGAATACGACATCACCACCAGGATAAACCCAAAGGTGGTGATCAGCTGAGCCCGGGCATCCAGACGATGCACGGGCGAATCGAGTCGCCCCAAGGCATCCATGGTCCCGATTTCCAGGTAACGGCTTAAGTCCACAGGGGGGCTCCTTCAGAGACCGCGAGGGAGGAATAAACAGGACAGGCCACTAATAAAAAAATCAACGAGGAAGTAGTGGGATGCTCTTGCCATTGCTTGCGGAGGAACAGCTGCGAGACATCTGCCACAGGGGGGTGCGGCATCATTGAAGACACTCACCACCTCGCTCGTTGACTGGGGAGATCATGACATGATTCATTCGTTTTCTCAATCAGCAAAACCCTGATTCGGCATCAGGGTTTTGCTGATGCCGCCAAGAATTGAACTCTATCAACCCCACTCCATCTGCGGCGCTGACGGAGCAGCGCCCTCCATTCCGCAGGACTCAAATGAACCGGTCCGGCTGTCCGGTTGCCGCCAAAACGGCACGCCACGAGTCGCCATCAGGATCCAGTCGTTTTTTCTCAGCCACGCACGCCTCGACCGGTACGTGAATATAGGTATCATGGAGCAATCCAATCACCAGTCCGGTCTTGCCGGCCATGGCGGCATGAACCGCATTGCGCGCATACAAGTCACAGAGGACCGAATCCGCCGGATTCGCCGCCTGGCTCCGGATCATATAACTGGGATCGAAGTAGCGGAACACCATGGGCACCCCGGCCTTTTTGAAACAAGTCTCCAGCTGTTCCCGGAGGAAGATCCCGATATCACCCAACTTCACATTGCCAGAGGCATCTTTCCCGCTACCCTGCTGCGCCAGCAGATCCTGGCCGGCCCCTTCGGCGACCACGATCACCGCATGCGCCCGCTTGAGGATACGCGCCTTCACCGCTTCCAGGAATCCCCCGGGCCCTTCAAGGGCAAAGGGGACTTCCGGGATCAGGGTGAAATTGACATCCTGACTGGCAATGGACGCCCCAGCCGCGATAAATCCGGCATGGCGTCCCATCACCTTGACCAGGCTGACGCCGTTAAAAACACTGCGGGCCTCCTGATGGGCGCAGTCCAGGATCCCGCGGACTTCATCCACCGCCGTCAGGTACCCGAAGGTGCGGGCCACAAAACCCACATCGTTGTCAATGGTCTTGGGAATGCCGACCACGGCCAAGGGATACCCGCGCCGCTCAGCCTCCTGGTGCAGCGTATAGGCCCCACGCTGCGTTCCATCCCCGCCCACACAAAACAGTACATTGATCCCGCGCTTTATCAGATTATCTATGGCCAGGACCGGATCCACCGGTCCCCGCGACGTGCCCAATACCGTTCCGCCCTGTCGATGAATCGGATCCACAAACTCCGCGGTCAGCCGCAGCGGATCACTCGCCCGCACCGGATCCAATCCCTGATACCCGTAACGGAACCCGTAGACCTCCTGCACGCCATAGGCATGGGTGAGTTCGTAATACACCGAGCGGATGACATTATTCAGACCCGGACACAACCCCCCGCAGGTGACAATGCCCGCCTTGACCTTGGTTTTATCAAAGAACAGGTTGGCCCGGGGGCCGGCGATCTCAAAGGTAATGGCCTCCGGCGCCACCTTGCCGGCCTCATACGCAATCTGATAAGGAATCCGGATCTTCTCGTTCACCGTCCGCCGCAGAGGCGAGGCAATGCGTGCCTCACCCAGTGAATCAATCTTCATGTCCATCGTCATGCTCCTTCTTTGCGCTGAATCTTAATCGCCTGAATGCCCATGTCAAACTTCCGATTGTAGTCAAATTCAAAGCGCAAGGAACACGGCTGTTCCGTCCGGTATTCCAGGGAAGCGTCCTCCCCTGCCCGCACCGGAATGGAAACCCGCTCCTTCCCATCAGAACGCCCGACCGACCACCCCCCCAGGACCGTGCCCGGCTCAGCCCTCGACCGAACCTCCAGGGTAATCTGATAGCGCCCCGGTACAACAGGGACCACCGGCACATAGAACACGACCCCCGCCGGGACCCGGGCAACCTCAAGCTGAACCCGCCCGTTGGCCCCCTCTGAAAAGGCAGAATAGAAACAGCGGTTGGCAGGGATTGTCAGACTCTCCCCGGGCTTCAATGCTTTCCATCCCTCACCCGACACCGTGATCTGGTTGCCATCACAGGCCTCCCATTGCCTGCTGGCCAGAAGGGGAGATACGGACTCGCTCCCGACCGTCTGCCCCTTCTCCAAAATCTTGAAGGCCCACACCGCCTTGTCCTTTGCCAGGAATTGAAGCCGGGGATGCCGGCCCAGCTCACGCAGTGTGTGGGAAACCGGAAAGGGACTGACCTTTTGAGGGAAGGCATCCTCATGCAGCATCACATAGCCCACCTTCATGGAAAGAAGCCCGTCCAGAATATCATCCGTGATCACCCCCATGTTGATCGCTTCAAACCGGAGAAACACATTGGTGAAATACTGACGCGACACCGAAGGCGAATAGCCATTCAGCATCTTTGTCCGGTAAAGGGTGGCGTAATACTCCGTAATGGAGTTCCAATGCGAATCCCCTGGCCACAGCGGGATCGCCACCGCCCGGTTCTCACGCCCGCATTTCGCGGCATCCTCCGCCACCGCCCGGTAGCCGCCCTGCTCATCGTCCAACAGGCAGATCGTGGGATCCAGCCGATACCCGTAATCGACCAGAAACCCGGCCGCAATAACCCCCGCCAGAATCGCCTTCCAGGCACGCCACCTGACCACCCCGTTCAACCGATCGATCGCCATGGCCAATGCAATCCCCAGAAAGGGGGTCAGAAGGCAATAAATCTTGGCCGGCTGCCGGATCATCTGATAGGGCGGAATCACCTTGCGCAAGGCCTGCCACAACCGATGGTGGGGATCGAACGGGGTGTTGGGGCCCAGCGCGAGAACAGCGATCCCCCCCACGGCCAGCAGCACCAGACCATACTGCCAGAACCGGAAAAGGCCATCCGCCCTGGCGCGCCAGGCATCATACGCCAGCCACGCCCATCCCAACAACAGGATCACACCGGCAACAACCCCGATATAAACAATATTGTCCCGGTTATCCAGGGCCATATTGAACCAGCCGTTAGCCCGGACGGCATAGCCAAGGGACTCATTGAGCGTACGCCCCTTGGACTGCAAGGTATCATCCAGCGAGGCCTTGATCAGACTGGTCTGTAAGTAGGCCCCGATCATGCCAACGAAAATAGGCCAGGTATCACCAAGCCTAAACTTCACCCGCCCCATCATCAGACACATCAGGATCCATACGGGAGTCGCCAAAAAGACAAAGAAGAACACATGGAGGTCTACCCAGGAAGAGATAAACAACAGGACCCCGGCCAGAATTCCACCCCACCGCTTCCGGTCCCGAATGGCCACATCCACGCCTAGAAATATCAGGGGCACCCACAACATGCCCAGCCCCGTCGGACTGCCGCCCAGCAGGGACACATAGAAATAGGGCAGCAGAATGGAAGGCAACGCCGCCACGGCCGCCGTCAGGATGGACTTTGAAAACCGCATTAGCAGCAACCAGGTCGACCCATAGATCAGCCAGACGGTGACGCACAGCATGAGGTTCCACCCCACCACGCGCCCCCCCAGCGCATACCCGGCGGAATACAAAAATCCGAAGGGAAAGTAATAGCTGCCGGGATTGTAGAGGGCCTGGTCATTTCCCTGGTTGAACTCATAGACGTGGTAGAACAAGGGGGTTCCCCCCGTGAACGAATCCGCCAACATCCACAGCTGGTAAAGGAACTGAAGGTGATCCCCGGGAATCATGTACCGCGCGCCGCCCGCCTCGGGCCGGTTGGACGAGGGGATCCCCGCCTGAAACTCCGCCCCCAGCGGCCAGGTCACCACAAAGTACACCGCCATGGAGACGAGGACCGAAATCAGGACAAATTGATGTTTCCGCAGTTTCATTTACTCCCCATCGGCCTCCCTTCTTTATAATGGAGGGTTTTGCTCTGTCAAAACCTTAGCTTGCGCAGGGCGTCCGCCAAGGCCACCCGCTCCGCCGCCGTCAGCAACCAGCGCCAGCTCAGCAGCAGAAAGGCCGCCAGTTCCACCGGGTAGAGGGCCAGCCTTATCAGGAACGAGGGAATCAAGGCCATCGCGCCCATGAACAGCAACGCCACCCCGATCATTCCCGCAGACCGCCGTATCGCACGTCCTGAGCCGGGCGCATACCGGTTCGCCAGAAGGGCCATGGCTACGGTTTCGAAACCGCAACGGATGAACCAGGCACCCCCTGCGCCTTGCATCCCGAAATGCTTCATCAAACTCCAGGCCAGCACGATGGTGAGCGGGATTTCGACCAGATGCAACTTGGCGCTGACATCCGGACGTCCGACTCCCTGCAGCAGGGAAAAGGGCACGAAGGACAAGCTATACACAAAAATCCCTGCCGTCAGCCAGCGCATCACCCCGGCGCTCTCCGCCGAAAACGCGGCATCCTGCCACACCGTCAGGGCTTCACCGGCAAACGCGAACAGCATCAGGATCACCGGGAACGAAAAAATCAGCAGACTCTTGACCCCCTTGGCATACAGGTCGGCCAGGGTTCCCTCGACCATCACATGCTGGGCGGAAAAAGAGGGAAACAACACCGACACCACCGCCCGCGGGAAAATCAACAGCCGGATCACCATCTCGGCGATGGTGGCATAAAACCCGACCATGGCGACCGGCAGCAGCGCAAACATCAGCGCACTGTTGATCTGATTCAACACCAGCATCGCGATGCTGGAGACTGACATCCAGCCCCCGAGCACAAATAACTGACGGACCAGTTTCCGCTGGAAGCAGATGCCCCGCCGCAACACGGGGACATCCCACAGGCAGGCCGTAAAATAGATGGCGCATTCCACGGCTTTCCCGGCCAGCAAGGCGACCACCGGTGCCAACAGGCTGTGCGATACCAGCGCGACGGCCAGAGGGCCAAGAAAGGTGTACGTCTGCATCGGCAGCCGGATAATATTAATCAGCTTGAACTTCTGATGCGCTTCCAGCACTCCTACCAGACAAGCCGCCAGAACCAGGAAGGGCGTACCGAACCCGGCCGCAAACAGCGTATAAGCGGCATCCGCCTGCAGTCCCGCAGGAATCCGGCTCCATTTGCAGACAATGGAGGGAATGAGCGGAAAGAACACCGCCATCCCAATCAGGGCGAACGCCAGCATCATCGCCATGGCCGTCCAGAAAATGGCGGGCAACTCCTCTGTCTTCCGGCTCGCGATCCGGGCGGACATGGATTGCGTCACGGCCCGGCCAAGCCCTAAATCAAGGATCGACAGGTAATTGATCACCGTCAGGAGAAACATGAAGGCGCCATAGATGTCTTCGCCCATCCGCCCCCGCAACGGTGGCAAGGCAAAGAAGGCCACGGCCATGGGCGCGCATAACCCGAATAGATTCCAACCGGTAAACTTCAGCATCCGGCCTGTTGAAGGCGGCTTATGCAATTCAGGCTCCTGGCTCACGAGGCCACGCTCGCGATCCGTGCAAAAAGGGCGAGGTGCTGCTCCGCTACATGGGTAATGCTGAATTTCTGAACCACGGTAGCGCGCCCCGCCTTGCCCCAGTTTTCCGACATGGCCGGATGATTCAGCAGGGCATCCAGCCCTGCCACCCAGGCCACCGGATCATTGGGAGGCACCAGCCGGCCTTCCCGGCCATCGGTGATAATCGCCCGGCAGCCGCCAATGTCTGAGGCCACGGTGGGAAGGCCGGTCGCCAGAGCCTCAAGCAAGGCGAGCGGCAGGGCCTCACTTTCAGATGCAAACAGGAAAAAGTCCGAAGCCTGCAGATACTCCTGAACATTACTCACACTCCCGGCAAAGATCACCGAGCCCTGCAAGCCGTTCTGGTCGACATAGTCACGCAGCTCTTTTTCACAGGAGAGAAACTGCATGGCACCGGAGCCGATCAGCAAGAGCCTGCAGTCCGGATGTTGCGGGACCCAGTCTTTCCAGACACGCACCAGAAACTCCAGACCCTTACCCCGATTCAGTTTTCCGGTATAGGCAAACAAGCGCCCCTCAGGCAGTCCCAGTTTCCGGCGCAACGACGCCCTGGCCTCAGGGGACACCGGACAAAACCGCTCCACGTCGATCCCGTTCGGGATTTCAACGATCTTTTCACCCGGCACCCGGCAAGCTTCATACTCATCCCTGATCACTGAGGCAATGCTCAGGAACGCATCCGCCTTTTTAAGGAAAACATTACGAAGCCCGATCGAACCAATAAACATAAGCTTTAGCAAGCGATTCACCCGGCCGTCCGTTTTCTCCCAGATGAAACCACCGGACACCTCGCCCCGGGATTCAGCCCTCAACACGCATTTTT
This sequence comes from bacterium, assembly GCA_037128595.1. Lineage (NCBI taxonomy): Bacteria > bacterium. The sequence goes on along the minus strand of JBAXWB010000012.1, from coordinate 10,268 downwards.
TTCCAAGCAGCAGGGCCGCCAGCACCGCAACCAGCCCTAGCGTGCGGATCCCGCACACATACAGCACATCATACTCGCGCCGCATCCGGATCAGGCGCCAGAAACTCGACCCCAGCATCAGATATTTCCCAAGTCGAGGATAGCCGGCCGGCGGCACCCGGTGCACTGCCACGCCATCCCGGGTCTCAAAAGCCGGAGACGTCGCCACCTTATGGCCAGTCAGAACAAAAACAGGAACCCCCAACCGCTGGAATTCCCCGCACAATAGCCGGGCATGCGCTTCCCCACCCCCCACCACCGGGTAATAGGAGTCGGTCAAAAGGCAAACACGGGGTTTCATGGGTTCTCTGTTCGTATTCATTTTTGAAAGAACGTTCGCCGTCCGCGTCCTGGCAGACCATAGAGCAGCTGATGCTTCAGACGCATCAGACGGTAAGGCGGATCCCCGGCGCGGACCGCACGGCGCCCGAACAGCCGATCGCCAAAGGCGGTCACATACCCGGCCTTTTCCGCGGCACCCTCGCCGGGCTTACTTGCAATGGCCCAGGGAAAACACATATGACGGACCGTGTCCGTATTCAGCCGGGCATTCAGTTGCTGGCGCGCGGCCAACAGGTCATTGAAAATAGCCGCATCCCGCTGAGCCGGAGTTTCCTGGCGGCCCGCACACGACGACGCGAGCTGGCGCAGGTCACGGTCCCAGTCAGGCCGGGTGAAGAAGTCTGCCCCGCCATTCTCACGGACCTTCCGGACACACGCCTCAAAGGCCGCCGGATTATCATAGCGGAGGGCATCGGAGTAGCGGGAGCGCTGGGTATAGAGCGGCGCCCCTAAATCAGCTGGCGTCAGGTAGCGCTCCCCGGCTCCCGTATCCAGCAGCGGATAAAGGTGGGGGTGGCGCAGGAACCCGGGCGTGACAAAACCGCCGATGCAGGCATCGGCGAAAATCATGGTATGGCCCAGAGTATGGGCCTGGATGTCCACCGTACCCGCCCCCTGCAAGGCCCGCAGTTCTGCCCAGGACGTAAAAGGCGTTACCGAGGAATCAACATCCACCGGCGCCCCTTCCGGGCTTTCAAGAGTCGGCCGCAAGACGGCCAGGTCAGGCATGCGCGCGGGACTGACATAGGTAATGGCTTGAAGCCCATGTTTTTTCAACAAGGGTGCCGTCACCGTCCATAAACTCGCCCAGGCGTCGTCAAAACAGAGGGCCACCGATTTCGGGCCCGGATGAATGCCTTTACGGACATAGGCGGCAATGGCCTCCGAGGTCACCGTATGATAGCCGTTTTCTACCAGATATTGCAGATAGGGCTCCAACCCGGCCACCGTGGCTTCGTGAAAATGGAACACCGGCAGCCAGCGGCCCAGCGAACCGCCGAACAGAAAAGCAGGATAACACCCTGTCACGAGGTCCAAGCCCCCGCGCCACGGTGTGTTTCGTTCAGAAAATGGAATCGAGCCGCTCATCACTGCCTCTTTCTTCAGTTGCGGAAAGTACCACCCCTCGCGGCCACCTTCAAGCCAACGATTTGCGGTACTGGGCATCAAACAAGGTCTGTACGGCTCAATCATAACCCTTTTGCTTAATCAGCAATACCCTGATGCAAATTCAGGATTTCCCCGATATGCATTTATTCAATAACTATATATATATTATCTATCAGTAGATTTAGTGGGAGTGAAAATATGAGTAAACAATGTCCTGACTTGATGCAGACCCGAAGTCTGGAATTAATCCAATATTGTGAGGCTGAAGCCAGGGCGTTCATCATGGAGGACTATTTTGAATCGGCTGAGTTAAAAGAGGCCCAGGTGGTTCCAACAGCGCAGGCCACCGTTTTACACTCCCCGTCACGCCTCACTTCGAGGGTGAATGGGCAATCGGATTTGATACAGAACACCTGTTTCGAGCCTTCGTGAGTCACCTGCAGATCGACCGTCGCCCGCCCTAGGGGATACCGCTTTGCGCCCACATTCATGCCCATGGGGGGAGTCCACACCAGACGACGGTTGAGCGCATCCGGTTCCAGGCCGATAATCACCTCGAACAGGAGGGCAATGGGGCCGAGCGCCGTCCAGCAATAATCGGCGGCCGACCAGTTGCCGGGGGTGGACGCCTCGCTGCAATAATTCTCCCAAAGTGAGCCGGTGGTCTTATAGACATCATGTAGACACTGGAGGTGGCGCAGGGTCGTCTCCAAGGCCAGCGCCTGCCGGCCTGCCCGCTGGAAGCCCTTAATAGTCGCGTAATTCGTGGGCGCCCAAGTGGAGCCGAGCCAATATTGCCCCAATGGTTTGAAGTGCGGGGAGTCCGCCGCCAGACTGGGAACCGGATGATGCCGCCAGAAGCTGGCCGGATCCTTGAGATGAACGGCCAGAGGCTCCACCCGCTCCGGCGGCACCACTCCCGCCCACAGGGGCCAAAAGCCGGTAACGACCTTGTTCGGGTTGTGTCCGCCCCCTGGCAAAGAGGTGGAGTAGAACGTCATCGACTCGCTCCACAGCCGGGCGTTGAGGGCTGCACCGATCCGGGCATGCTTGGCCCGCCACTCCGCCGCTTCCTCCGGGCGCCCGAGGGTGTCGGCCATGAGGGCCATCATTTCCGCATGGTGTGCCATTTGCGCCGTGAGGTCAGGATATCCGTCCCCGAGCGAGGGGGAGTTGTCCAGTCCATTGGCCAGGCCCGTCGTCCAGAAAGTTCCGTCTGGAAGTTGGCGATTGGCTTCCAGCCACTCAAACAGTTCAGTCAAGGCCGGATAGACCTTCATCAAGCGGGACCGGTCGCCCGTCAAGCAGGCCAGCTTCCATTCGGCAATGGCCATAATGGGGGGATTGGGACTGAAGTCAGGCTCGTAGAGCAAGGGCGTACCGTCACGGACATCGTGCTCGCGGTGCAGGTATCCGCCGTCAAACTGCCGTGAATACAGCAGATCGAGCGAAGCCTGGGCCGGAATTGCCCGCCAGCCATAGGCGGCGGCCATCGCCGTGAAGGAGGTGTCCCAGACAAACTGGCAGTGCGGGAAGTTGGTGCCGGTGCCGATGTAACTGTTGGGCAGACCGCTTTCAGGCCGGGGGGTCCGCACCAGCCGGAGCAGCATCTGCCAGGCTTCCTCGTACAAGGCTTTGAAATGAATCAGGTCAGGAGGCAGAACCGGTTCAGGAAGATTGGCCCGGACCGTCTCCCAGTCCGGCCACACAAGGGCCCGATACTCCCGTTGCGGCGCTTTTCGGCCAAGACTTTCGAAAACGGGCATGGTGAGTTCAACGGCCTGGGGGCATTCCACGCGCAAGGCCACCTGCGCCACGACTTCCTGCCGGGGTTCAGGCCGGGCTTCGGGCCCGGGTTTCCGGACAACGGGCGTGGCAGGGTCACTGGACGCAACCGGAATGTAGAGATGCCGCAAGCCGGCCCGGCGTTCCTCGTCAGTCGTTCCATCGTGAACCCGGTCCGGCACCACCGGGCCACTGACCGTAATAAACACAGGCGGAAGCTCGGCCACGGAGCGGATGGCCGTTCCTGGCGACTGCTCGCTGCCCGGTACAGGCCGGATGAGGATTTCCTGCCAGATCCAGCCCTCCTTAACAAACTGTCCCGGCAGAAACCGCAGGGCCGTCGGGTGAACGGCCACCGCTTCGTGGATATGCCCTTCCAACCGGAGCACATCAGGCAGGATGGCCGCAAGTTCACGCATGACGGCCTCACGCCGACGGGAGGGACAGTGGTCATCAATCTTGGAGGGGTGGCAGGGCCGCGCCCCCACCTCTATCAGCAATTCAGGCGTCCCGGCCTCGACCGGCAGAACGAGGGCGGCCACCACTTTGCGCTGGAAACTACGCCAGGCCAGAGGTTCATCAAGCACCCGCTCACCGGCCGCCCGGACGCGGATGGGGCGTGGACTTTCAAGGTGAAGCACCAGAGCCCCCGCCCCGGTACTTCGAATCCGCGCCTTGTAAAACTTTGACTCACCGGTGAAAGGCAAAAGCCCGTCAGGTCGCAGGACCTGCCAGGTATTGAGGGCGGCGTCATCAGCCCGCTCCCCTCCGCAGCTCCAGGCGATAATCTCTATGGGCTTCTTGCTCATCGGGTTATTCATTTGGTTGATGCCTCTCTGGTTTAGCAAGACCTTCGCACGGCACAAGAAAATCGGTAATGGCCGGAGGGGACCTTGAAAACCGGCCGGCCCAGGGAGTCGGGGCCAGCCGGCTCGACTCCAGGGATACCCGACGGAGAACGGTCGTCAATACAGACGGACGCCACCGAGGAGGTTGGCAGATGGATCTCACCGTGACTATTCGGAGGAATGGTCACCTCGAGCCGGAAGGTTCCGGCCTCTTGCGTCCAGCGGCTTTCAATACGTCCATAGGGCGACTGGTGCCAGGCCTTTACCCAGTCCAGACCCGGCACGGGGGCGGGCTGGATAATCACATTCTTGAAACCCGGTTCCCCTGGATCCGGACGGATACCGGCCAGTCCACGGTAGAACCACGCGCTGATATCGCTGAACATGTGGTGGTTCCGCGAGGCGTGTCCATTCCAGTTCTCCCAGAGCGTGGTGGCGCCCTGTTCGAACCAATGGCCCCAGCTCGGGAAATCGGTTTGCGTGGCGATCGCATACGCCAGATCAGCCCGGCCTAGGTCCGTCAGGATATGGAGCAGATATTTGGTTCCCAGAATCCCGCAATCGATATGGCGGTGGCTCGCCTCAACTTCACTCACCAGCGCCGCCAACACGTTCGGCTGATCGGCGGGATCGACCAGATCCTGATATAAGGCGCAGGCCATGGAGGTCTGTGTGTTTCCGGTAACCATTCCTGTGCCGCGATCAAGGAAGTGTTTCTGGAATGCCTTGCGGATTTTCACCGCAAGCTTGCGGTAACGGGCGGCATCCGCCTTTTTGCCCAGCAACCCGGCGATGATGGCCACCCGGCTGACATCCACATAGTAATAGGCCGTATCCGTGACCCGGATGGGACATTTGTGGTCACTGGCCTCCCCAACGGGAGGACACCAATCCCCGAGCCCGAAATCGACGGTATCCCCGGAGGCCATCGAGGTCATATAGGCGATATACCGCGTCATGGCGGCGTAATTTTCAGCCAGCACCGCGCGGTCGCCCCGGTACAGGTAGAGATACCAGGGAATCAGAATCAGGGCGCTGTCCCAGGCTGGACCACTCCCCCAGTTGTAGCCCCAGCCACCGGTTGGAATAATGCCCGGCAGTTGCCCGCTCTCCCGCTGGACGTCGTGAAAATCCCGCAGCCACTTCCGGTAGGCGGTATCAGGGTTGAAGTTCAACAGAACCTGTTCGGCTGACAAATGGGCATCGCCCGTCCAGCCGTTCTTCTCGCGGTGGGGACAGTCGGTGGGAATACCGTGGTAATTGCCCAGGGTGGACCAGCGCGCGGCGCGCTGGATCGTATTCAGAAGCGGATGGGAACACTCAAACTCCCCTTGGGTTTTAAAATCCGTATGTACGGTGATTCCCGTCAGACTGTCCAGGGTGGGCGTTCCCGGAAACCCGGTCATCTGGACATACTGGAACCCGTGATAGGTGAAACGGGGCTGGAACACCTCATCGCCTTCCCCTTTGAGAATGAACTGGTCGGTTTGGCACTGACCACTCTTGATAAACCAGTTGATGTTGCGGGGATCAATATCGCCTTCAGCATCCAGTTTCTCGGCGTGGCGCAGGGTGATGGTCGTTCCGGCAGGCCCGTGCGCCGTGACCCGGGACCACCCCGCGATGTTCTGACCGAGGTCAAACACCCAGACCCCCGGCTTGACCTCACGTACGCTCACCGGCCGGATGGAACCGGTGACGCGAATGGGCGTGAATTGCTGGGAGCGCAGCGTCCCGCCGGGTGACGGCACAATCCTGGTTTTTTTCCAAGTTGAGGCATCAAAGCCGGGTGCCGACCAGCCGGGTTGCTCCCGCCGGCTGTCATAGGTCTCTCCATTTCGCAGCCCATCAAACACAATGGGGCCCGTGCCGGCCTGCCAGCTGATATCGCTCACGATGCGCTGAGTCCGGCCATTGGCGAGTTCGACTTCAAGTTGTAACCGCAATTTCGGTTGGGCGCGCCAGGGCGCCTGCTTGTAATCCCAGACTTCCTCCGTGAAACAATTATACCAGCCGTTACCCAGGGTGATGCCCAGCACATTCTCCCCGGCCTGCAACGCCGGGGTCACATCCCAGGTCTGATAATAGGACGTGCGATCGTAACGCGAAAAGGCCGGCATCAGCACCTCGTCGCCAATACGCCGGCCATTGACATGGAACTCATAATAGCCAAGACCGCACACATAAGCCCTGGCTTTTTTATACCCCGCGGGCAACTGGAAGGCGCGCCTCAAGAGGGGGGCGGGTGGCACCTCCTTCATGCTGTAGTCCGCCGGCGCAATCCATTGGGCGCGCCAGTCGGTTCCCCTAAGCAAACCCATCTCAAAGCACGCCGACTCACTCCACGGGCCGGGCGTACCGCTCTGGTCATGCAGTCGCACCTTCCAGTAGCCGCGTTGCCTCGACCGCAGCGGGGTGCCGGCATAGGATACCTGCGTGGATTGAGCGGATTGCACCAGCCCACTACTCCATAAATCCGCCACCTCTCCCGCGAGGCCTTCGGGAGTTGAGGAAACGCAGACCTCATAAGCGGTCTGGCACTGCCCCCGCTCACCCGACTCCATAATCCAACTGAACAGGGGGTGTGGGCTTTCCACGCCCAGGGGATGGTCAAGATCATTACAGCACAAATGGGTAGGAATGGTCATGGGCGGAATGGTGACGACAGACTGGACGGAAGTCAAGAATTTGCATCCCCGCTTGACTGCAATAGCTCATTTCTGCATCATCTCCGGCATGAAAATCACCACGCCCGCCCTTTTTGTTTGCTGTGTGTTAGTGACCCTGGGAACCTTCCCGTCCCCCCTTCACGCCGAACCGGCCGTCAAAGAATCGAAACCTGGAATTTACGCCTCCGCCGCCAAAACCATCGACAAGGTTTATGTGTATTCCCCTCAGTGGCTGCTGCTGATTAATGATTACATGGACGAAACCGAGGCGTTGATCTACGCCGATGCCAAGCAGGCGTTCGATGACCGCAACAAGGACCTTCTGGATCTCGAGACCACCGGGAACCCGAATTGGCCCCGCTATAAACAGCGTGCGCTCCTCTGGAAAATCGGTTACGAGAAACTGAGCACACAACATATCTGGATGAAAAACCCCGCCAATTTCACCCTTAGCAGTCCGGATGATCCGAACTACCGCCAGCCGGTGAATCCCGAAAAGGTCAGCTATTGGGCCAATTCGCTAGGGACCCGCGACTACGCGCCCGACGCCCCCTTGCGGGAGTGTTTCGATTACGTCATCGGGCATTGCGCCTATTTGAAATGGCCCTTCCCCCTTCAGTGCGGGAAAAAATACACCGTGCAACAAGCCGATGGACGGAGGTATGAGTTCATCTTCAATGACACCCGCGTGATCACGCCTGCCATCAAGGTGAATCAGGTCGGCTACCTGCCCGATGCACCCAAAAAATACGCCTATCTGGGCGAGTGGATTCCGCTGGTCGGGCCGGTTGACTATTCCGCCTTCCGTACATTCCAGATTTGCGATGCCACCACCCATGCTGTCTGTTTCGAAGGAAAGATCCTGTTGCGCAGCAAAGATACCGCCACGTGGGGCATGAAAAAACAGGAGCGCTACAGCGGGGAAGATGTCTATGAAATGGACTTCACCGCCTTCAGCCAATCTGGCGCGTATTACATCCGTGTGCCGGGTATGGGCCGCTCCTATGAATTCATTATCGACAAAAACGCCTTGGGCGAGGCGTTCTATACGGCCACCCGCGGCTTCTTTCATCAACGCTGCGGTTGCGCCCTGGAGTCAAAATACACGGCCTGGACACGCAATACCTGTCACCACACACCCATCGGGACCTGCAAGCTGGTGGGCAATATGGGAGCCTGGCGGCTGGATGACGGCAGCAGCGTCAACAAGATCAAGCAGTTTGATTTCGAGGTGGTCCGGCAAACGGCCGACACCAACAAGACCTACGACGTCTGGGGTGGCTGGCATGATGCCGCCGACTACGATCGCCGCAATTCGCACCATGTGCCCGTTTGGGACCTTCTGCTCCTTTATGACTTGAACCCCACGGCCTTTACGGACGGACAGCTCAACCTCCCGGAAAGCGGCAATGGCATCCCGGACCTGCTGGACGAGGCCCGGTATGGCATCGACGTCTGGAAGCGATCCCAGCAACCCGATGGCTCGGTCTCCGGCCGCATCGAAACCTTCAGTCATCCTCAACACAAGGGCATGCCGGACAAGGATACCGATCCCTATTTTCTTTCCCTGCCCGACCGGGTCAGCACCATGTATTACGCCGCCAGCGCCTCCATGTTTGCGCGTCTGGTCAAGCCGTTCAACCCCGCCATCGCGGCCGAGTACCTGGCCACGGCGGAAAAGGCCTACCAGTGGGCGAACAATCCAGCCCATTCCAAAGATGGCATGAAGATCACGGTCACGCTCCAGGGCCCCACGGATAAGACGCCAACCCCGAAGACCCTGACCCTGATCGAAAAAGAGGGCGATCATGATTTCCAGGGTGGCATGGCCGCAGCGAATCTTGCCGTTCTCACGGGCAATAAAGCGTATATCAGCGATTTGAATACCAAGTTTGGGGCGAACAATGTCCGCTACTTCAAATCCTACCCGAACTACAACCTGAATTACGCCGTCCTCTATGAACTGGCGTCACTCGACCTGCCCGGCCTCAACCCTGAAATCAGGGAAAAAGCTAAAACCGAACTGGTCGCGTTCGCCAATGAGGCGATCACCAATGCCATGGACGTGCCGTACCGGCATTCCTGGCGCGAACAGAAATCCCGCCGGTGGGGTGGCGCCGTATCGGCATCGTGGGCCCGTTATCTGATTTTAGCCTGGAAGCTGACTGGCGAGGAGAAGTACAGGCTATGGGCCCTGCTCAATGCCGATTTCCTATTGGGTTGCAACCCCTTGAGTCTGGTGCAAACCACAGGGATCGGCGATGCCTATATACCCGTGGTGCAGGATCAGGAAACCCGGCGTGACGGCATCCTGGATCCCGTTCCGGGCATTACCCCCTACGGCATCATCACCACCCCCTTCGGCGTCATCCAGAATGTCGTCTCCATGAACATCCCCGATTCACCTACGAGTGACAAGGTGCAGCACCGGATCGATTTCCTGGACAAGGCGGCTTATAACGCCAAAGGCGACCTCATCGTCCCGCTGTGGCGCGCGATCGGGCCGCACGGTTATCGCGACCCGCTCTGCAATGAATTCACGGTGCAGGAGACGATCGGACCGGTGGCATTGATGCTGGGGGCGTTTCTGGACAAGGGATGGATGCCCTCCGATCCGCTGAAAAACCGCCAGCCGCGCCAACGCAACGAGATGAATGGGTTTTTCTGGGCCCCCTGATGAAAATTATCTAGGTTATTTTCAGCGTTTTGAAAACAAGTGAATATTGGGATGGGTGGTCAGGTGAAACCTCAAGCCACAGCCAATGACCTTACATGGGCAATTTTATGCCGGCCACACACCATTAGGATCTTTTTTTGGCCTATTTTGGCGCCGCGGATGCGACGGAGCGCATCCCTCCATTTTGAAAACACATGATATTTTCATGTTTTCAATCCTTATGGAGGGTTTCGCTCTGTCGAAACCTGTGCCAGAAGCGTCAAAGCAAAAGACCTTGCACACACCATCCGTTCCGACAAATTGTTTTTAATACGACCAGATCAGAACGGAGTGAAGTATCTGTGGCCACGGTCCTTCACCGGTGAAGCGGGGACATGCGTTTTTGGAAGTACCCAGGATTTCGACGGCATTGCGTTTTCGGGTTCGGTTGTCAGGTAGTAGCCCTTAAAATATTACGTTCCCAGTTGACTGGGAATTTACGCTTTTGGAGCCTGGGGAGAAAGGAAAATTCGACGAGAATCGAAAATTACTTGGCTTTAGCAAGCACGGATCGCCCCTGGTCTGTAAGGCGGTATTTCTGCTTACTGCTACGCGGTTTGTCGGGAATGGTTCGTATCAACCAACCAGCAGTCAGACAAGGCTCTAAATATCGCTTTAGGAAGTACACTCGATCCTTCAGCCCGAGCACGACCTGAAGATCAGACGCACTAGCCTCTTGGCCTGCTCTTTCCAAAATCGTTACAACTTGTGGGGTGACTTGTGGGGTGACTTGTGGGGTGACTTGTGGGGTGACTTGTG